>JAXVQY010000209.1:0-6234 GCA_037303805.1 bacterium
AGATCGGGCATGATGAGGCGCTGCTGTTCATCGGCCTTCTGGCAGCCGGCCAGCAGGCACAGACTGCACAGAACAAGAAGGAAATGGCGGAAAGGCATCAGTCGAGACTCCCCTTGGTGCTGGGCATGCGGTCGTCGCTGCGTCGTACAGCCTGCGCCAGCGCAAGGCCCAGTCCCTTGGCGGCGGATTCCAGCAGGTGATGTCCGTTCTTTCCGTACTGGAAGCAGATGTGAAGATTGCACTGCGCGGCCGAGGCCAGCGCCTTGTAGAACTCCCGCCACACGTCTTTCTCCTCACCGGCCATGACCGGCGGCAGAAGCTCGTCTCCGCGGAATTCCAGCCAGGGACGCCCCGACAAGTCCACGGTCACGTCGGCCAGGGCTTCATCCATGGGAACTCTGGCCCAGCCTGTGCGGGCAATGCCTTTTCTGTCGCCGAGCGCGTCGCGCAGAGCTTTGCCGAGGCACAGCGCCACGTCTTCCGTGGTGTGATGCGCATCGACGTGCATGTCTCCGGAGCAGGTGACGCACAGATCGAATCTGCCCCAGAAGGCCAGGAGCGTGAGCATGTGGTCGAGCATGCCGAAACCGGTGGAAATGGTGGTCCGGCCCGAGCCGTCCAGTGTCAGTTCCACCTTGACGGACGTTTCTCCCGTGGAACGTGAAAGTTTTGCGCTGCGGATCATGTCATGCTGTTCCATCAGGCGTTCTCCTTGTCTGCTTTCTTTTCGGAACCGTCTTCCTTTTTCCTGTAGGCCATGGCCGACACGTAGATGCTGACTTCATAGAGAAGCAGCATGGGCAGGGCCATGAGGCACTGGGAAAACACGTCGGGCGGCGTAAGAATGGCGGCCACGATGAAGATGACCAGTATGGCATAGCGGCGGGAACGGCGCATGAAGGCCGGTGTGAGCAGACCGAAGCGCGAAAGGAAATACGCGAAAAGCGGCATTTCGAACACCACGCCGAAGGCGATCAGCAGCTTGAGGGCGAAGCTGAGGTATTCCTCCACCGAGATCATGGGTACGATGGTATCGGTGGCAAATCCCATGAAAAACTGGAAGGCTATGGGGAAAACCAGGTAGAAGCAGAACGCCGCACCGGCCAGGAAGAATATGGACGAGAAAAAGGCCAGAGGCAGGACGGCCCGCTTTTCCTCCCGATAGAGGCCCGGTGCGATGAAAGCCCATATCTGATAGAAGCTGAAGGGACTCGTGCCGAACAGGGATGCTACGAGGGCCACTTTCATGTACGTGAAGAATGCTCCCTGCGGAGACGTGTATATGAGCTTGCTGCCTTCGGGCATGCAGGCCTGAAGCGGCGCGGAGAGGTAGGCATACAGCTGTTCGGAAACACCGTAGAAGGCAACGAAGCCGAGCACGACGATGATGACGATGCGGAACAGACGTCGGCGCAGTTCATTCAGATGCCCGATGATGCTCATGGGCACGTCGTCTTCCGCTCCCTCGGGTTCCTCTTCCTCGTCTTTCTTCTGATCAGGTTTTTCCGGCGTCTGGAACGCGGCGAAGGCCGGGGCGTTTTCATGGGGCGGCACGGGGTCCTTTCCGGCCGGCTCCGTGGCCTCGTCCTTCGTTTCTTCCGTTTCCGGTTCGGAATCCTTGGATTCGGAAAGCAGATCGAGCGGCCCGTGAGGACTGCCGTCGTCGGAAATATCGTCGGACGGCTCCGAAGCTTCGTCGCCTGCGTTCTCGTCCTGACGGTCGGCCTCGGAAGGCTGTTCCGGCGTGCTTTCCGTCATGTTCGCCGGGGCGTCGGCATCAGGCTCGGGACTGCTTTCTTCTTCGGACTGTTCCGGATGAAATTCGTGGCCGGATGAAGCGGCGGAAGCGGCGGAAGCGTAGTAGGATGCAAGATCGGGCTTCGTCGCGTCGTCGTCATGCTTCTGTTCCCCGTTGACCGGGGCCTGGGAAATTTCTTTTTCTTCCATACCGGTGAACCGTTCAGGCCTTGTTTTCCGTGTCCGAAACGGAACCGCCCGCCGTGCCGGAATTCGTCTTTTCACTGCTTGCCGCCGCCTTTTTTGCCTTGGCTTTTTCCGCCTCTTCCTCGAAGGCTATTTCCGTATTGAGGGTACGCTGGAACTCCGTGGATACGCGGCGGAATTCTCCCATGGCTCGACCGAGCGTATGGGCGATTTTGGGCAGATTCTTGGGTCCGAGAACAAGAAGCGCCACGACCAGAATGACCAGCAATTCCGTGCTGCCGATGCCAAACATCTATAAAAACTCCTCAAGAGGGTTGTCTCTCCGTCAGCATTGGACGGTAGCATATCGTTGGTACGCCTTCAAGTGCATCCTTGGCCTGTGCCCTGTTCCGCCCGCAGTTTGCATGGTCAGAATGGAGAAGTCTCATCAGCTTCAAAATAACGATGCGGAATTCGTCCCCGCTCGTCGAAGGTGATGCCTTCCCTTTCCAGTAATATTCGTTGTCGCGCCGTTGCTTCGGGAGACAGCGGGGGCAGAGTACCGTCCTTTCTGATCACTCTGTGCCAGGGCACGTCGTCAGGACAGTTGTGGAGAGCCCATCCCACCTGACGGGCCATGTGAGGATTTCCGGCCAGACAAGCTACCTGTCCGTAACTGATGACCTGACCGGCAGGGACGGTGCGTACGATGTCGTAGACCTGTTCAAAGAAGTTCACGGGATCCTCCCGGGCAATTCGGAAATCGGGATGCGGCTGCTTGCCGGTTTCAGAGTCCACGAACCATGACGTATTCCTCATCATGTTCGTGAACGATGCGGAACCCCAGTCTTCGGTAAAGGCGGCATGCGGGATTTGCTTTCTGAACGGAAAGCGAGACGGCCCGGTATCTCTCTCTGCCGAGAGCGCTCAGCATGGCCTCCAGCATGGCAGTTCCCAGACCCCGGCCGCGGTACGGGGGGAGGACGGAGACGGCAAGCTCCGGTGTCCCGTCATCCACGTGGCCGAAGCCGTGCATGAGCCGTCCCCACACGGCTCCCGCAACGACGTCGTTCCCCTCCGCGCAGAGACAGAGGTCGCCTTTTCTGCCGCCGAAGTTTTCGATGTAGGCGTACAGGGCCGGAAGGCGGATGATGTTTCTGGACGGAGGAAGACTTCCGGGCTGCTGAAAGACGGCTTCATAGAGAAAGTTTTCCAGAAGCGGGTATTCGTCGGCGCGCATTTCTCTGATGATATGATTCACGGCGTTGTCCTGCAGGCAGAGCATTGAGGCGATCATACTTCGGCGCAGTGCGGCATGGAAGCGATACGGTCTCGGCATTTTTGCGGAAAGAACATTATGCTGCCCGGTTTGATGGTCCGTAAAGGGGGCTGCGGATGAGATCGGCGTTCATCTTCCGCCAGGCCGCCAGAAAGGCCAGAGTGCTGAGCGTCCATGTGGCGGGGTAGATCCAGTAAATGACGTCAATGCCCGGAATCAGATGCATGAGTGCTGCCAGGGCTGCGACTCGGACGGCACACCAGCAGAGAAGAATGATCGTCATGGCGAGCAGCGGTTTTCCGGCTCCGCGGAAGGCTGAGGCCATGCAGTGCGTAAAGGCCGGCAGCAGATAGAACGGTGCGGCAACGCGGGCAAAGTCTGCACCGAGGCGTATGACTTCCGCATCGGTGCTGAAAACGGCCAGAAGGGCGCTGCGGCGGAAGAAGACGAAGACGCCGATAAGCTCCGCCAGAATGACGGCGAGAGACAAGCCGAACATCATGCCCGCACGTACGCGCAGCGGATGATGCGCTCCGATGTTCTGTCCGACGAAGGTGGCCAGTGCCATGGCAAGACTCATGACCGGGATGAGGCAGAAGCCTTCTATTTTCTGGTAGGCGCCGCAACCGGCCATGGCCGCGGCACCGAACAGATTGATGCAGCTTTGAATGACGACGTTCGACAGACCGATGACGCAGTTCTGGAGCCCGGAGGGAAATCCGTATACGGCAAGGGGCCGCAGGCATTGGCGGTGAAAGCGTATGTTCCGCAGGGAAAGACGCCACGGCTCATTCGCACGGCAAAGCACCGCGGCACAGAGCAGAGCGGAGAGAAGCTGGGAGATGACGGTTGCCGCTGCCGTCGACCAGACGCCCCAGTGAAAAAGGGTAATGAAGGCGATGTCGAGAACGATGTTGACGACGGAAGAGAAGATAAGAAAATAGAGGGGATAGCGGCTGTTTCCCACGGACTGCAGGATGCTGGCGAGCACGTTGTAGAAGACAAGCCCGAGAGAACCGGCAAAATAAACCCGCAGATACTGCATGGTTTCGGAAAAAACGTCGGCGGGCGTGTTCATCCAGTGAAGAATCTGCGGAGTGAACAGAACGCCGCAGACGGTGAGCAGGACTCCCGCAGTCAGGCCGAAGGCCGCGAGCGTATGTATGGAGCGGCGCATGTCCCGGAAGCGTGTCGCGCCGAATTGTTGGGCAACGACGACGCCTGCTCCGAGACTGATGCCGTTGATGAAGCCCACAAGCAGAAAGATGAGATTGCTCGTACCGCTGACGGCGGCAAGGGCCCTGTCGCCGAGGAGATTGCCTACGATGAGGGAGTCGGCGGCATTGTAGAGCTGCTGGAAGAAATTTCCGAGGATCAGGGGTACGGCAAAGAAGGTGATGGCCTTCCAGATGCTTCCCCCGGTCATGCCGGTCCGTGCTTTCATGGTCCATCAGTCGGTAAGAGGAGACAAGAAAAGCCCCGGAAGCCTTGGGGGCTTCCGGGGCGTTGCGGTTATTCCCACTCGATGGTGCCCACGGGTTTCGGCGTGAGATCGTAGAGCACGCGGTTCACACCCTTGACTTCCTTCGTGATGCGGTCGGTGATGTGCTGCAGAAGGGTAAAGGGTACGTCTTCCACCGTGGCGGTCATGGCATCCACGGTGTTGACGGCACGGATGATCACCGGATAGGCAAAGGTTCGTTTGCCGTCGGAGACGCCTACGGACTTGAAGTCGGGGACGACGGTGAAGTACTGCCAGACCTTGCCTTCCAGGCCGTTCTTGGCAAACTCTTCACGCAGAACGGCATCGGATTCGCGCACGGCTTCGAGGCGGTCGCGGGTGATGGCGCCGAGGCAGCGCACACCGAGTCCGGGACCGGGGAAGGGCTGGCGGTAGACCATGCCGTCGGGCAGGCCGAGGGTCTTGCCCACCATGCGGACTTCATCCTTGAACAGGAATTTCAGAGGCTCGACGAGACGGAAGTGCAGATCTTCGGGCAGACCTCCCACATTGTGATGGGCCTTGACGGTGCCGCTTTCCAGAATGTCGGGATAGATGGTGCCCTGGGCCAGGAATTCAATGCCTTCCTGTTTGCGGGCTTCTTCCTCGAACACGCGGATGAATTCGGCACCGATGATCTTGCGCTTCTGTTCCGGGTCTTTCACCCCGGCGAGTTTGTCCAGAAAACGATCCACGGCGTCCACGTAAACGAGGTTTGCCTTCATCTGATGGCGGAAAACCTCGACAACCTGTTCCGGTTCTCCCTTGCGCAGCAGGCCGTGATTGACATGGACGCAGACAAGCTGCTGTCCCACGGCCCTGATGAGCAGGGCCGCCACAACGGAGGAATCCACGCCGCCGGAAAGGGCAAGCAGGACCTTTTTGTCGCCGATCTGCGTCTTAAGCGCCTCCACCTGTTCGTCGATGAAGGCACGGGCGAGTTCTTCGCTGTTGATGCGGGCCATGGACTCGGGGCGGACATTGCTGGACATCTCGTCTCTCCTCGAAGGTTTGATGGACGATGGTTCGGACTATTCCCACTCGATGGTTGACGGCGGCTTGGAGGAAATGTCGTACACCACGCGGTTGACGCCCTTCACCTCGTTGATGATGCGGCCGGAGATCCTGGCCAGCAGATCGTCAGGCAGGCGGGCCCAGTCGGCGGTCATGGCATCCACGCTTTCCACGATGCGCAGGGCGATGACATGTTCGTAGGTGCGGCCGTCACCCATGACGCCCACGGTCTTGAGCGGCAGAAGAACGGCAAAGCCCTGCCAGACCTTGCGGTACCAGCCGGAGGCACGCAGTTCTTCCATGACGATGACGTCGGCCTTGCGCAGAATTTCAAGACGCGGCTTCGTCACTTCGCCGATGACGCGGATGGCAAGGCCCGGACCGGGGAAGGGATGGCGCCACAGAATGGATTCGGGGATGCCGAGCTCAGCACCCACGGCGCGCACTTCGTCCTTGAAGAGCTCGCGCAGGGGTTCGATGAGCTTCATGTTCATCTTTTCCGGCAGGCCGCCCACGT
>JAXVQY010000210.1:0-16127 GCA_037303805.1 bacterium
CGAGCCCCTGAGGATTGTACCCTGCATCCACAAGATACTTGAGACCGAAACGATCGGCATCATCCTCATCCAGCCGACTGTAATTCAGCATGGCGGCAGATCCGGCGGCCATGCTTCCGACCATGGCCGCGCCCCCGGCATTGCCGCCGCCGGCAAGCCCGGCCGCCACACCGGCCACCATGCCGAGAAGAGAGGCCATGGATATGACCCGGCCCCTCTCCATGCGCCCGGCAATATGACGCTGCGTGACATGCGCGATTTCATGGGAAAGCACACCCGCAAGTTCCGACTCGTGATTGAGATTCATGATCAGACCGGAGAAGACGAACACAAATCCGCCGGGAGCGGCAAAGGCATTCAGAGAATTGTGCAGGACGACATTGGCCGGAAACTTGTACGGCTGAGGCGGAAGCGGCTTGACGATGCGATCCACGACTCCCTGCACGTAGTCATGGATGACCGGATCCTCAATGATGGGCATGGTCGACTTGACCAGGACCTCAAACTCCCGGCCCATCTTCATTTCATCCTCAAGGGTAAAATCACCGAAAAGAGCCGCACCCGCCTGCATCGGCGAAAAAAGCATGCCCACCATGCAGGCTACGGCAATCACGGAGCGTAGTCGCATATTCTATCCCCGGCCTTCCGGCCCGTCAGGCGATATCCCACACCGCGCCGGAGGGAGTATCACGCACTTCGATGCCCATGGACGCCAGTTCGTCACGGGTAGCGTCGGATCTGGCAAAATCCCTGGCTGCCCGCGCCGCGGCACGTTCGGCCATCAGGGCTTCCACTCTGTTCACATCAATACCCGCACGCGCGGCCCGGGTATTGCGCAGCTCTTCCAGAAAGGCCGCAGGATCCGCACCGAATACGCCGAGAATATCGGACCAGGCCTTCGCAAGAGAGGCAAAGCGTGCCAGAAGATCACGTATGCCGTCCTTGTTGCGCAAGGCCTTCTCTTCAAGAATACGATTCATCAGTCGAATCATGCCGAAAACATGACCGAGAGCTCCGGCCGTATTCAGATCGTCGTCCATGGCATCGAAGAAGCCCTTTTCCAGGGTTTCGAATTCATCGAGCACGGATGCGGGAGTTTCTCCCTTTTTCCAGGATTCCCGGCAGCTCGCCGCCCGGGTGTCCCTCAGGCATTCATACACACGCTTGAGCGCGCGTTCCGAATCGTCCAAACCTTCGAAGCTGAAATCTATGGGACTGCGATAATGCTTGCCCAGCAGGAAAAACCGCAGCGTCTCCGGCTGACGATGTTCCAGAATATCGCGGATCGTCTTGAAGTTGTTCAGCGACTTGGACATCTTTTCGGAGTTTATCTGAACAAAGCCGTTATGCACCCAGAAACGGGCCAGCTCCTTGCCGGTGGAGGCTTCACTCTGCGCTATCTCATTTTCATGATGGGGGAAAATGAGATCCTGACCGCCGCCGTGAATGTCGAGCGGAAGATCCAGATTCTTCTTGCTCATGGCGGAGCATTCCAGATGCCAGCCGGGACGTCCCCTGCCCCACGGGCTTTCCCAGAACGGTTCTCCGGGCTTGGCGGCCTTCCACAGGGCAAAGTCCAGAGGATCTTCCTTTTCCTCGCCTATGGCGATACGAGCACCGGAGCGCAGATCATCCACGTCCCGGCCGGAAAGCTTGCCGTAGCCGGGGAAGGAACGGACGCGGAAATACACGTCGCCCGACGGAACGGCATAGGCATGACCGCCGGCGATGAGCGTCTGAATGAGCGTCTGCATATCGGCGATATACTCGGTGGCACGGGGTTCGATGTCGGCACGGCGGACATTGAGACGATCCATGTCCTCATGAAAGGCCTCAATATACGTTTCGGCTATCTCCGTGCTGGTCTTGCCCTCGCGGTTGGCGCGGGCGATGATCTTGTCGTCCACGTCGGTGAAGTTGCGGACAAAGGTCACGTCATAACCGAGATAACGCAGATAGCGATTCAGGACATCGAAGACCACCGCTGAACGGGCATGGCCGATATGGCTGAGATCGTAAGCCGTGATGCCGCAGGCATACATGCCCACCTTGCCGGCCTGGCGGGGCTCGAAGTGTTCCTTGCGACGTGTCATGGAATTATACAACTGCATGGGTATCTCCCGTGTTGCGTACTATTGCTGATGTTCCCGGACTGCCCATCCGGACCTTGCGGCCCTTTTCTTCCTCGGACGACAAAAGAAAAGACCGCGCCATTATTAAATAAATCGTCATCCGGTCCCGTCCAGAGCAAGGACAGGCCGGATGAACGGAAAATGACATTTTTTCTTCCGGCCGCCGCAGGAACGCACCGCATGAACGACGAAATTTCCGTTTCGCCAAGCCGCTGCCCCGGCACCCCGATCATAAATACTCCGGTCCGCGTCTCCTTTCTTCCGTCCCCAGGACCGGGAGCAATCAGCCCGTTTCGGGAACCACACCTGAAGACGCTCCGAACCTCAGCATACGGCGGACGATCCGCCTCGTCCATCGGGAAACGTGATGTTTCCTCTTTCGGCGGCGAGACCGGATTTTCCCGGCACACGGTCGAAGCAGCCTTTCCGACGACAGACAAAGAACGGATGGAAATGCGCGGCATTTCCATCCGTACGTCTTACTTCGCCGCGCGTTCGATACGCTTCAGACTTTCTTCCCTGCCGAGGGCAGCCATGACATCATGAACGGAAGGTCCTCCGGCAAGACCGGTGAGAGCCGAACGCAGAGGCGGCCCCACCTGCTTGAACTTGAGACCGCCCTTTTCCACATATTCATGCAGCAGCTTGTCCAGCGCCTCGCCGTTGAATTCGGGCATGGCGGCAATCAGGTCGTGCAGAACGGTAAGCTGATGCTTGCCGTCCTCGTTGAGAGCCTTCATGGCCTTTTCTTCGATTTCCAGTTCTTCGGCAGGCTTGAAGTAGATGGTCAGCGCCTGCGCCAGCGCGGCAAGGTCGGAGGTGCGCTCGATATACATGGGAAGCAGAGGTTCGATCTTTTCGACGGGAACATCATATCCCAGCTTCTCGAGGAACGGACGTACCATGGCCGCCAGCTGCGGCTGCGGCGTATTGCGCATGTAGTGCGCATTGAGCCACTTCAGCTTTTCCGGATCGAAAGCGGCGGGAGAATTATTCAGATTGTTGCCGTCAAAAAGCTCCACCAGCTCCTTGAGGGAGAAAATTTCCTGATCGCCGTGCGACCAGCCCAGACGAACCAGATAGTTCACGAGCGCCTGAGGCAGAAGACCGTCCTGCTCATACTCGATGACGGCACGGGCGCCGTGACGCTTGGACAGCTTCTGATGATCGGGACCGCAGATCATGGGAACATGGCCGAAGGTGGGTACTTCAAAGCCGAGCGCGTTGTACAGCAGAATCTGCTTCGGCGTATTGGGCACATGATCGTCACCGCGCAGGACATGCGTCACGCCCATGTCGTGATCGTCGACCACCACGGCAAGATTGTAGGTGGGCATGCCGTCGGTGCGGCGCAGAACCATGTCGTCCAGTTCGGAAACGTCTACGGAAATGGTCCCCTTCACCATGTCGTTGAACACGATGCGGCCCTCATCGGGCACACGCAGACGCACCACGCGACCGGGACCGGCGGTCAGACCGCGATCACGGCACTTGCCGTTGTACCGGGGCTTCTCGCCTCTGGCACGGGCCACTTCACGCATGGCCTCGACTTCTTCGGGAGTACAGTCGCACCAGTAGGCGTGGCCGGTTTCCAGCAGCTTGTCGATATAGGCGTTGTAGATATCAAGACGCTTGCTCTGATAGGTCAGCTCACCGTCCCAGTCCAGACCGAGCCATTTCATGGAGGCAAGGATGGAATCGGTATATTCCTGTCTGGAGCGCGTGGCGTCCGTATCCTCAATACGCAGGCGGAACTCGCCGCCGAAATGGCGGGCGAGAAGCCAGCAGAAAATGGCGGTCCGGCCGCCGCCGATATGCAGATGACCGGTGGGGCTGGGAGCAAATCTCGTAACGACTTTCATGATGCTCATCCGAAAAGATCAGAAGGTTATGTAAAAGGAAGCGAAAAAACTATCATTATCGCCGCTTCCGTTGGCGCCCATGATACTACTCCGCATCCGCGGCTATGACAAGCCGACTTTTTTTCAGAAATCCCACAGGGTTATAAGTTTCCTTAGCCTGACGCAGACCGGGTTCGTCCATATCCTGCTCCCGATTGATCAGGGAAACACCCTGCGCCGAACGACTGGCAAACGCCTGATTGATGGCCTGATAGACGCCCTTGAGTTCCGCCTGGACCTTTTCGAAATGGACGACCATCATATCGCCCACCTTTTCACCGACGGCAAAGGCTCCTATTTTGTTCTCCACATAAAGCGCACCGCCGACAAGACCGGGAAGTCTGTCCCAGTTGCCCACCACACGGAAAATGGCCTCGTTTTCCGCCTGAAGGGAAGGACTGTTCTCGCAATCCCGCCATCTGCACCACTCTTCCTGAAGCCTCAGCACGTGTTCGATGCCGTCGGGATTGGAAGCGTCGCCCAGAAGACGATAGTCCTCCCCGTACCGGCGGCGGTAGCCGTTGACGTGCGTCTTCTTCTTGTGGAACTTCGCACCGGGCAGTTCGGCAAGTTCATCCCGGTTGTACAGGTATTCCCACTGGCCGCGATCCTCGTGTGCCGTCACTCTTGCGCCGAAAGTTTCGGTCAGGACGGAAGTCAGCACTTCCGGGACCCGGAAAAGCTCCACGCCGCTGCGCAACTCCGGCTGTGCCGACCAGTCGGCCTTGTACCAGTCCCCGACCGGGGCCCAGAACCGGACGTCGGGACGAGTCTGACAGATCCAGCAGAGTCCGTCGCGGAAGGAAAGTCCCAGTCCGAAATATTCCGCCCAACCCCAGAGATTGGTAAAGGTCAGATCGGCCGTAGGCTGCGGCGTACATTCAAAATAACGACGGTAGTCGTGATACAGGTCAAGCGTTACCGGAACATAACCGGAAGGAAGGTTCATGCCTTCTCCTTGTGTTTGGATTGGGAAAGATGCGCGTTCATCGAAAAACGTGCCCAGTCCTTGCGGAAAAATACCCAGACCATGACCGACGTCTGAACGGCCATGGACAGAAACATGGCCATGTACACGCCGCAGGCATCATGGAAAACGATATGGGAAAGTCCCCAGCCGAAAGGCAGGCGGATAAGCCAGATGCTGGCCGTATTCACGATGAGGGGATAGATCGTGGCCCCCGCTCCGTTCATGACGCCGTGAAGCACCAGACCGGACACCGTAAAGGGAACCACCAGCACGTTGAAAAAAAGGTAGTTGATGATCTGTGTCCGGACGGCGGCCTCCGTGGAAAAGAATGCCGCCAGATCGGGAATGAAGGGCCACATGCAGGCCGCCACGGAACTCATGGAAATTCCCGAGATCAGGAAAAGAACGATACCTATGCGTCTGGCTCCGGCTTTGTCTCCCGCCCCGAGGGCGTTGCCGACAAGAATGGAAGCCGTCACCATAAAGGCATTGGCCGGCATATAAAGCAATGATTCAATGCGGTTTCCCGCGGTAAGACCGGCCAGGGCATCCACGCCGTCCGGCAGAGAGGCCGTGATGCCGTACATGACCAGATAGCCCATATGCCAGAGCAGACTGTTGCCGCAGGCGGGAAGCGCCACACGAAAAAGATACGGAGCCCCCAGCTTCAGCCAGCGCAGAGGCGGCAGAGCGTGATGCACCACAAGGCCGCCGCGCTTCAGAAAGACCAGCGTGAGCACGGCGGCAAGCGTATTGGCGCTGAACGTGGCCCACGCAATGCCCGCCATGCCGAAAGCGGGAAAGCCGAGCCAGCCCAGGCCGAAACACAGATCGCCGAACACGTTGAGCAGGCATGTGGCCACGGCCACGAGAAGAGGCGCAATGACCTGCCGTGCCGCACGAAAAAGCGTGCCGCCCACCTGCATGACATAGAAGGAAGGCAGTCCCATGAGCATGACGCCGACCATGTACTCCGTCACGGGCATGAGGGAATCCGGCGTCTGCAGAAGCCTGAGAACAGGACCGCGGAAGGCTCCCGTCAGCAGGGCCAGAAGCACGGCGACCGCCACACAGCTGCAAAGCACGAGTCCCACGTAATTCTGAGCCCGTCTCATGTGCCCGGCGCCCATGGACTGACTGACCGCCGCCATGCCCCCGGCTCCGAGCGCCCAGCCGAAAACCATGAGAAAGACCTGGAGCTGAAAGGACAGTCCGACGGCGGCCTGTACATCGGAAGAAATGCGTCCGGCAGCCCATATATCCGTAAGATTGACGATGATACTGCAAAGCAGCATCATCATCTGCGGCCAGACAAGCCCCCAGATGGTGCCGAAGGGAACATCACGCAACCAGTCTCCGGAACGGACGGCGGAAATAAATCGGGACAATGCAGACATGGGCAAGAAGATAACGCAGTTATTGCTGCTGACAAGGGGGTATTACAGACACGTCGCAGGCAGGTCAGAGAGCCGCTGCACGGAGGCAGGGCCTTCGGACGGGACTCCGTCAGGCGCGGCAGGACAGATTCACTGAAGGCCGCAGGATAAGAAAATTTCTGTTCCGGCCGTGCACTTCGAACCGGCCGGGGAAAAAAACGGGAACGAACTTTCCCATCGTTCATGGGAAAGAACGTTCCCGTCACCAATCTCTCCGGCAGCGAACTGCCGAATCCGTCAGCCGGCGACTAATCCAGTACAAGCGTCGCCGTCAGATCATCCAGCGTTTCTCTGCGACGGATGAGACGGGCCTTGCCGTCCGCACCGATGAGCACTTCCGCGGGACGCATGCGCTGATTGTAGGTGGAAGCCATGACCCAGCCGTACGCGCCGGCATCAAGCATGGCAACGACATCGCCCTGCTTGATGAGCGGCAACTGACGATCCTTGGCGAGAATGTCGCCGGACTCGCAGATGTTGCCCACAATGGTCTGCTCCACATTCTCATTGTCGGGCTTGCCGTTCTCACGATAGATTTCCACATCGTGGAAGGCATCATAGAGCATGGGCCGGGCCAGCACGGTGAAGCCGATGTCCGTTCCGGCAAAAAGATGGGGGCCGTTGTTCTTGGTGGCGTGCACGGTGCCGAGCACCACGCCGCACTCGGCCACGACGTAGCGGCCGGGCTCGATGAAGAAGCGTCCCTTGTAGCCCGTGGCGGCCGACCATTCCGACAGACAGCCGTGAATGGCTTCGGAAAGCGCCTTCATATCCATGCGCTTCTGCCCTTCATACTTGTGATACGGCATGCCGAATCCGCCGCCGAAGTCGATGATTTCCAGAGGATATCCGAGTTTGAGCAGACGTTCCGCCATGGAGAGCAGAATCTTCATGGCATCGAGATAGGGACCGGCCTCCATGAACAGGGAGCCGATGTGCTGGTTTACGCCCACAAGACGGAGATTGTGACGTGCCACGATATCCTGTACCTGAGGCACCATATCGGGATCGACGCCGAACTTTGTCTTCTTGCCGCCGGTGACCACCTTTTCGCTGTGACCGGCACCGATGCCGGGATTGAAGCGGACCATGACACGACCGCCGGGGCAGACCTGTCCGAAAAGATCCAGCTGGGCCAGAGAGTCCACGCTCACCACGCAGCCGTGATCGGCGGCGTTCCTGAGTTCCTCGGCACTGACGTTGTTGCAGACATAGGTGATTTCGTCGGGCGTGAATCCGGCAAGAGCATTGAGATGAAGTTCACCGGGGCTCATGGCATCCACCACGCAGCCTTCGGAACGGATGATGCGAAGCAGTGCGGGGTTGGTGTTGGCCTTGGCGGAATAGTTCACGCTAAAACCGGGAAGAGACGAGAGACCTGTCAGATCGCGGCAACGCTCGCGCAGAATGTTCTCATTATAAACATAGAGAGGAGAACCGAAACGGGAGACCAGTTCGCGGGGATCTTCCTGCCCATAGAAATTAACACTGTCCGTATAGGTGGATCGTACGTTTGCCATTTTCTTTTTCATACCTGCTGTGAGGAGAAATTTCCGGGAATCCGGCCCGCGGCATGGAACGGCAAACCATGACCCTGGCCTGAGACACAAAAACGGCCGCCCCCGCAAGGCGATGAACGGCCTTCCCGCCGGGGAGGAGGCTCGACGCCTCTTCCCCGGGACAGAATAAAAACACCCCTGTCGCAGAGACAGGGTACGGGCTGATTACTTCTTATATTTGTCGAGAGCAGCGGCGAGGCGGGTCTTGCCGTCCAGCTTCTGCTTCTTGAGAGTCTTCACTTCCTGCTGTTCACTGGGAGTGAGGTAGCTTTTACCTTCATACTTGGCAAGCTGCTTTTCGTACAGCATGTGTTCTTCCCAGAGAGCCTTCAGTTCAGGATCAGTATCACCATACTGTTCCACAATCTTGAGATCACGTTCTTCCATGGCACAGACTCCATTGTGTTGGGGTGGCAGGGAAAAAGCCGGCAGACCGGCTTCCTCTAAAATCATACGCCGGTCAGACGCAGTCCGAGCTGAAGCAGAGACTGCACGACCACGCCGTTCAGCAGTTGCAGGGCGACCAGCGCCACGATGGGCGAAAGATCTATTCCGTTGACCATCACGAAGGGAAAGGCCTTGCGGATGCGGTAGAACACCGGTTCCGTCAGAGCCCTCAGTGTGCGGACAATCGCATTATACGGGTCGGGTTTCACCCACGAGAGAAACGCCGCCACGATGACGACGAAGATATAGAGATTGATCACCAGACTCAGAAGCCCGGCAACAGTCGTAACAAGATTCGCAAAGACAAACATGGCGCCTCCATGAAAAGTCCTGTATTCAGAGTGTTGCCTGATTGGCTTCCGGATGCAAGCAAAAAATGAATTTTCTGTTCACAAAATTAACAGACGCAGCGAAGACGCTTCACTCCGTCCTTGAACATCACGTCCATCTTGTCCGGAGGGAACAGCTCGACCACCGCTCCTGTGCCGAAAACAGGATGATCCACCAGCGTATTGACGGCAAAGGTGCCGTTCATGCTGTACGCGACGGGCACGGCGGCTCTGCCTGCCACAAGGCTGTTCCAGCGCTGTTCGTTTTCTTCGGCCCGATGAGCGTTCTGCTTCTGCTCGCGGGTGAGTTTCGGAGCAGCGGCGCGCTTTTCCGCCCTGACCGTAGCGTCCACGGCTTCCACACGATTATGTCCGGCCTTCACGCGAACGGTCTTTTCCACCTTGGGACGGGCCTGGGCTTCGGGAGCAACATACTTATGCACACTGCCGCAGGCGCGGCATTCAACCTTGACCGGCATGCCGTCGAGACATGCCATAACGACGTGGCCAGTGATATCCTTGCAGCGCGAGCAGCGTGCCTCGATAATCTGACCTGTAACAAAGGAACTCATGAAACGAAAAACTCCAGATGGATTTTCGGCGCAGGCAACGACTGCGCTCGACACACAATACTACAGAGGCCTTCGGAGAAGGCCCGAAGACCGCATGGAAGCGGCCGAAATTTTTACTGTCAGCAAGAAGTATGAAGTGCTTCCGCCTTCATGGCGGCTATCTCGTCGCGGATGACGCGGGCTGCGGCTGCGGCTGCTCTCTGCTCGCTCCGGGCTTCCTCATCGTCCATACGCCGTTCCAGGGCGTCGACGCGATCCTTCAGCGAAGACCCGGCATCGGACGCATCGGCATCCTCCTGCTCAGAGGGAACGGGAAGGCGGGCGTCGAGCATACGGCTGACAAGCTCTTCCATGTGGAGCCGTACCGACGCATCTTCCAGAAACATGGTACCGACCTGCGCAAGCTGCTGACTCAGACTTTCCACATTTTCCGCAAGCTCTCTGTTGGCCTTTTCCAGTGCGGCAACTCTTTCCTCCAGCACACGGATGTCCTCGCGACATGACGCTTCGGACGGATGGTCGGCGCCGTTTTCGGGCGCAGGCATCGTGTCTTCCGACACGGCGGCCGTGCGGAGCTCTTCGGCTTCAGGCACTGCGGTACTGCCGTTCCCTTCAGAAGTCACGGCATCATGAGAGGACTGCTGGTCATTTTCCGCCCGGCAGACAACGGCATCGTCATCCAGAAGAAGCAGATCATCCGTGTCCGAAGCCCCGACTCCGGCCTCGGAGGAAGAAGCAGCCCCGGACTCCTCCGTCACCATATCCTCAAGGGCGAGCGGTTCCTCATGGCCCGTTCCGTTTTCCGAGACGGACGAATCCACGATGTCCAAAAGCTCGATGACCTCTTCAGACTGTTCCGGAGAAAACTTTCTTTCTTCCATGATTTCCTCTTGGCGGTAGCAGAAAAATGTGGGGTCACAGATATACAACCAAAGGCACGACCAGCGCAAGGCCAAAAAAAGCCCCCTTTCGGGGGACAGAACACAAAGTCAGACAAAGCCGACCATGTTTTGCCCCGCCCCTGAAAGGC
This sequence comes from bacterium, assembly GCA_037303805.1. GTDB lineage: Bacteria > Desulfobacterota > Desulfovibrionia > Desulfovibrionales > Desulfovibrionaceae > Mailhella. The sequence goes on from JAXVQY010000210.1 coordinate 10,377, forward strand.
GGGGCAAAACCAAAGATTCAGCTAGTTCTGCTTGGGATGGCAGGCGGAGCCGGAGCAGCCGGTAAGAGCCTGCTTCATTTCCGGACGGGTCTTCGCCACCTGGGTATGGCATCCGAGGCAGGAGTCGGCGACATGGCCCTTGCCGTAAATTTCACGGTCGTGAATAATCTTGAAGTAGCTGCGTTCCGCCTGCTTGTCTTCAGGATTATGGCATCCGGCAGTACCGCACTTGAACTTCGGAGTAGTGCCCGCCACCTGGTGATGGCAGACGGCGCACTGCTTTTCCGTATCGACAGCCAGCGGGGGGAAGTGCGCGGGCATGCTGGTATGGCAGGCCGTACAATCCTGAGTAGTATGGATATTATGATCGAAATAAACGGGCTTATCGGTCAAATCCATCTTGATGGGCCCGGCAGGGATATGTGCGAACTGCGCGGCGCCGGCCGGCAGAGCCAAAGCGGCGACTATCAGAGCGGCGGAGCCGAACGTCAGCAGCTTTTTCATAGGGTGACCTCCTCCTGGTCTTTACACGAAACCAACACTCACGCGCAGAGGCATAAGCAGAATTACGTTACTTCCAAAACAGAAATAATGTCAAGAGAGACAGGCCAAAACAGACCTCTCTTCCCTCTGAGCATACATGATTATCTGCCGTAAGCAAAAGGCCGGAGCGTTGTTCACGCTCCGGCCCCTGCCTGCTACTTATTCTTTTTGGCAAGAAGCGGAGAATTATACATCTTCACTTCTGCCTGTTTGCCGAGCTGCGACAGATAAATCTGATAGATCATGTTGGCACGGTCATTCGTGAGCCGCGCCACCATGTCCGGTTCCGCCGACTTCCATTCTTCTTCGGAAGGTGCCTCGATGGCGGCCAGTCGGGCAAGAACGGCCCCGTCCTGAACCCGGTAGGGTTCATTCATCCAGACATCGTTCACCGCAGGAACGGCAAACGCGGCCTGAGCCAGAGCAGGATCGGCAATAAGATCGGCTATGTTGCCGTCACGGCCGAAAAGCTCGGAGGTCTTGATTTCCGCACCTTCGGCAGGCTTGCCGTTCTGGAAGGCGGCTCTGGCCTTGCGTGCGTCTTCCATGGCCATTTCCGCAGCCTTCTGCTTGGTCAGGAACTCCACGATGAGCGGACGCACCTCATCCAGAGGCTTCACGCTCTGCGGACGGCTCTCGGCAACCTTGATCACCATCAGCGCATTCCCGGAAGGCACGGCGGAATCCAGCACGGTGCCGGAAGCGGCGGCCAGAATGGTCTGCACGTCGGAATCGCGGATATCCAGCTTCTGAGCCAGCTCGTCGGCGGAAATGAGGCCGGTGCTCTCCGCCTTCACCGCGGGAACGGAAGCGGCCTTGGCGGCTTCATCCAGGCTCTTTCCGGCAAGAGCCTGCGCCAGAACGGCATCGGCCTTTTCTTCCAGTCCGTGGCTGGCGGCTTCGGTGGCGAGATCGGCACGCAGCGCATCCTTCACTTCGTCAAAGCTGTGGACAACGGCAGGCTGATGACCTTCCTTCTTGATGAGATGGAAACCGAACTGAGTCCGGACGGGAGCGGAAACCTCGCCGTCCTTCAGCGCAAATGCGGCCTTGGAGAATTCGGGAACCATCTGTCCCGCCGTGAACCAGCCGAGATCACCGCCCTGACTTGCGGTGCCGTCCTGACCGCTCTTCGCCACTTCGGCAAAATCCTCACCGCCGCGGATGCGGGCTTCCAGGGCCTTTATCTCGTCCTCGGCCTTCTTCACGGCAGCTTCGGGAGCATCGGCGGGAACTCGGATGAGGATATGGCGGGCATGGATTTTTTCTTCGTCCGTATACTGAGCCTTGCGGGCGTCATAAGCGGCGCGAAGCTGCTCGTCCGTAATGGAGGAAGGATCACCCATGACGGCGGGATCCAGACGGACGAACTCCACGTTCACACTCGGCGGAACCGTAAAGCTGGCGCTCTGGGCCTCGTACGTCTTGGCCACTTCTTCTTCCGAAGGCGCCGCCTTGTCCATGTGCACGGAAGCCGGGAACAGGATGTAGTCCACGCGACGACGCTCCGCGGCATAATCGAAAATGGCCTTCACCGCAGCGGGATCGACATAGGCTCCGGCAGTCACGAGACGCTGCAGCTTGGCAGGCAGCATGGACTTCGCCTGATCGGTTTCGAACTGGCGGGGCGTGAGATGATTCTTGTTCAGCACTTCCTTGTAGACTTCGGGATCGAACTTGCCGTCCTTCTGAAAATACGGAAGCTGCTCGAGTACGGCGCGAAGTTCGTAAGGGCTGATGGTAAGACCGGCCCGCTCCGCCTCATTCTCGATGAGCTTTTCCTGGATGAGCGACTGCAGCACGCGCTGATCAAGCTGGAAGCTCTCCAGCATTTCCGAAGTGACGTTCGGAATGGAACGGCGCACGTTGTCCTCCATCATGGCATAGGCACGCTGAAACTCCACTTCCGTGATGTTCTTGCCGTTGACGGAGGCCACAAGTCCCTTGGGGCCGGTGTAGGAACCGATGCCCCAGAAAACGAAGACCACAATGATGATACCGAAAGCCAGCTTTACGCCCAGAGACTGGGCATTGGCTCTGATGCCGTCCAGCATGACGACTCCTTGCTTGCTGTTTTACTGATGTTCACGGAGCCGCGGACGGCCCGAGTTTTTCCTTATCCGGCGCGACGGGCACGCACGGCATTGAGCAGGCCGCCGGCCCGGAGTACGGACCATTCCTTTTCGGAAAGGTCGTTGCGTACACGCACGTCACCGACGCCTTCCACCTTCAGCACGGACTCGCCGCCCGCCGTCATGGAAGAAGCATCAAGACGGACGGACCCGCCGAGAGCCAGTCTCTCGTAATCCGCGCCGTCCACGAAGATGAGCGGAAGGATGCCGAAATTGATGAGATTGGCTCTGTGTATGCGGGCAAACGACTTGGCGACGACGGCACGCACGCCCAGATGACGGGGGGCGAGGGCCGCATGCTCGCGGCTGGACCCCTGACCGTAATTCTCTCCGGCCACGATGATGCCGGCAATGCCTGCGGCCTTCACCCTGTCCTGACGCTTCACGAAATTCTCATCCGTACGGCTGAACACATAGCGGGCAATGGCGGGCACATTGGAACGCAGCGCGGTGATTTCCGCCCCTGCGGGCATGATGTGGTCGGTGGTGATGCCGTCTCCGACCTTGAGGGTCACTTCCCCGGAAAGCGTATCGGGCAGCGGTTCGAAGGTCTCCAGAGCCACGATGTTGGGTCCGCGCAGAATCTCCACTCCGGCCCGTTCCTCTTCCGTTTCCGCAGGGAACAGGAAGTGATGACGTCCGCCCGGTACATGCGCCGGAAAATCGGGATGCGCCGGAGCCTCACCCCAGGTCGCGGGATCGGTGAAGCGACCGTTCAGGGCACACTGGGCGGCTGTGACGGGGCTGACCAGATAGACCTGTGCGTCGCGCGTGCCGCTGCGCCCTTCAAAGTTGCGGTTGAAGGTACGCACGGAAACGCCGCCGGACACGGGAGAGCTGCCCATGCCGATGCACGGACCGCAGGCACATTCCAGAAGTCTCACGCCGCTCTCCAGAAGAGAGGTCAGAGAGCCTTCCTTGGTGAGCATGGCCAGCACCTGACGGGAGCCGGGTGCCATGCAGGTATCGGTTTCGGGGCAGACTCTGCGGCCGCGCAGGGTCTCGGCCACAAGATGGAGATCCGCGTAGGAGGACTTCGTGCAGGAGCCCATGGCCACCTGATCCACATGCAGACCGTCCAGTTCCGCCACGGGAACAACGTTGTCGGGCATGTGGGGACGAGCCGCCAGCGGCACGATGGACGAGAGATCCACTTCCATTTCCTCGTCGTACTGCGAGCCTTCGTCGGCATACAGGGGCTCCCAGTCCTGCTCGCGTCCCATCTGCTTCAGGAATTCACGGGTACGTTCATCGGAGGGGAAGAGAGAACCCGTAGCACCCAGCTCCGCTCCCATGTTGGTGATGGTGGCGCGTTCCGGTACGGAAAGGGTGCTCACGCCCGGGCCGCAGTATTCGAAGATGCGTCCCACGCCGCCCTTGACGCTCAGACGGGAAAGCATGTGCAGGATGACGTCCTTGGCCTGCGCCCAGCCGGTAAGACGGCCGGTGAGCCACACCTTGACAACCTTGGGCATGGGAATGCTGTAGGGTTCTCCGGCCATGGCGAGTGCCACGGAAAGACCGCCCGCACCCATGGCAAGGCAGCCCATGCCGCCCGCGTTGGGCGTATGGCTGTCGGAACCGAGAAGCACCCGTCCGGGACGGGCGAAGTTTTCCAGATGAAGCTGATGGCAGATACCGGTTCCGGGAGCGGAATACACCGCACCGAAATGCTGGGCGCAGGTCCGCAGGAAGCGATGGTCGTCGGGATTGCGGAACCCCATCTGCAGGGTATTGTGATCCACATAGCTCACCGAAAGTTCGGTACGGACGGAAGGCAGGCCGAGGGCTTCGAACTGAAGCCAGGCCATGGTGCCGGTGGCGTCCTGCGTGAGCGTCTGATCCACACGAAGTCCTATCTCCTTTCCGGGGATCATCTCCCCTTCCACGAGGTGAGCACTGATAATCTTGTGAGCGATATTCATGGCAAAACCTTTCATGGCCGGCATGGCCGACCCGTCATGTACGGTCCTTTTCTGCAAAGGGCCGCAGCAAATCCGCAGACCGTCTCCCGTGCAGAACGGAAAGGCCGGTCACGGACACTCTTCGGAAGGCACCATTTATACAAGGATAATGGACGGAGGGCAAGCGCCGATATGGGAGAACAAGGCCGTACGGCGCGGTTTTTCCCCCGGCCCGGTCCGGAATCCGAACGCGGACGGACGAAAGTCGCGGTTGCAGAGAGGGAAAGATAGGCTTATACTGCTGCCGATTTTTCTTTTCGGAGTTCCCATGGCAGAGAATATCGGCATCATCGCAGGCGGCGGCCAGTTTCCCCGTCTTGTGGCACAACAGGCCCGCGCCGCGGGGCTCGGCGTGGTCATCTGCGGCTTTCAGGGCCATACCGACCCTGCCACCGCCGAATGCGCCGACGTGTTCGAACTGCTCCATCTGGGGCAGCTCGGCCGCATGGTCGGCTTCTTCAAGGAAAACCACGTCTCGCGCGTCTGCATGGCGGGCTCCATCAGCAAGCCCAAGGCTCTGGACTTCCGCCCCGACTGGCGTGCTGCAAAACTGCTCTTCAGTCTGAAGAAAAAAGGGGACGACGCCCTTCTCCGCGCCATCATGGCCGATATAGAAAAGGACGGCATCCACATCGTGGCCTCGGCCGATCTCGCCCCCGGTCTGCGTGCTCCGGGCGGGACGCTGACCCGTCGTGCCCCCACGGAAGACGAATGGAAGGACGTCCGCTACGGCTGGCCCATAGCCCGCAGCATGGGAGCCTTCGACATCGGCCAGTGTCTCATCGTCCGCGAGGGCATGGTCATGGCCGTGGAATGTCTGGAAGGCACGGATGCCACCATCCGACGCGGCGCCGAGCTCGGCGGCGAAGGCTGCATCGCCATCAAGATGGTAAAGCCCGGACAGGACGAAAGGGTCGATCTGCCTTCCGTGGGACTTGCCACCATCCGCAATCTGGTGGAACACCATTACGCCGTTCTGGCCATTCAGGCAGGAAAAACCCTGTTCTTCGACAGGGAGGAGGCCCTGCGCCTCGCCGACGAAAACGGTCTTGCCGTGGTGGCCCTGCCCGACGACTTCGCCTGAGCCTCTCACCGCGCTTTCCGGGATATCA
>JAXVQY010000211.1:0-5573 GCA_037303805.1 bacterium
CCGAAGGGGGATTCTACTGGAATTCAGGTATATTTGTCTTCAAGGCATCCGTTTATCTGGATGAGCTGAGGCTTTTTGCTCCGGATATATGGCAGGCCGTGCAGCAGTCCTGGAAGGAACGAAAAAGTGATCTTTCCTTTATTCGTCCCGGAACGGCGTTCTGCCAGTCTCCGTCGGATTCCATTGACTATGCCGTTATGGAGCACACGGAGAAGGCTGCCGTGGTACCGGTGGACTGCGGCTGGAGCGATCTCGGTTCGTGGGAGGCCTTCTACGAAGCTGCTCCCAAGGACGATGACGGCAATGCCTGCGAAGGCGACGTCATCGTGGAAAATACCAGCAACTGTTATCTGCGCAGCTCCGGACGTCTCATTGCAGCTTTGGATGTACATGATCTGGCCGTGGTGGAAACCCGTGATGCCATACTTGTCACCGACCGCCGCAAGTCTCAGGACGTGAAGCATGTAGTGGAAAAACTCAAGCTGGAAAAGAGGCCGGAATCAGACATTCATCTCAAGGTGTACCGCCCCTGGGGCAACTATGAAACTCTGGTTTTATCCGATCGTTTTCAGGTCAAGCGCATTGTGGTGGACCCGGGCGAGGAAAATTCACTTCAGCTTCATTACCACAGGTCGGAACACTGGATAGTGGTAAGCGGTACTGCAGAAGTCACTGTCGGCGACAACGTTCGCCTGCTTACGGAAAATGAATCCGTCTATATTCCTCTCGGCATGAAGCACCGCATCAAGAATCCGGGCACCATTCCGCTCGTGTTCATTGAAGTACAGTCCGGCTCTTATCTCGGAGAGGACGACATCGTACGACTTCAGGACGACTACGGACGTGCGGGGGAGACAAAGGCATGAATCTTTCCGGCTTCAAGGCCTATGACGTCAGGGGCAAATATCCCTCAACGCTGAATGAGGAGCTGGCTCGTCAGATCGGCTATGCCTATGCACGGCAGTTCGGCGCAAAGCGTGTGGTCATCGGACACGACGCCCGTCTGTCCGGACCGGTGCTCTATCATGCGCTGGCCAATGGTCTGCGCGCAGCCGGTACGGACGTGACCGGCATAGGCATGTGCGGCACCGAAGAAATCTATTACGCCTCCTTTGCCCAAAACTTCGACGGCGGCATCATGGTCACGGGCAGCCACAACCCGGCCGACGAAAACGGCTTCAAGATGGTACGCGGCGGCGCCGTTCCCGTGAGCGGCGATTCCGGACTTTTCGCCATACGCGACCGCATTGCCGAAGGACAGGATATTCCCTCTCAGCTGAAAGGAAGCTTCGTGGAAACCAGCTTCCGCGACGAGTATGTGGAACATCTTCTGAGCTATGTGCATCCGGATTCGTTCAAGCGCTTCCGCATCGTGGCCGACCCCGGCAACGGCTGCGCCGGACTTATCATCAAAAAGCTGGTCGACCGCCTGCCTCTCGACATCGAGCTCATTCATGGCGACCCGGACGGCACCTTTCCCAACGGCGTGCCCAATCCGCTGTTGCCGGAAAACCGCGCTCTCACCTCCCGGGCCGTGCTTGAATACAAAGCCGACTTCGGTCTGGCATGGGACGGCGACTTCGACCGCTGCTTCTTCTACGATGCCGACGGCCGCTTCATCGAAGGGTATTACATCGTAGGTATGATCGCCGAAGCCCTGCTGAAGCGGCATCCCGGAGCAAAGATCATTCATGATCCGCGCCTCACTTGGAACACGCAGGATGTAGTGCGCAGAGCCGGCGGAGTGCCCATAGAGTCCAAGACGGGCCATGCCTTCATCAAGGAGAGAATGCGGGCCGAAGACGCTCTGTACGGTGGAGAAATGAGCGCGCATCATTACTTCCGCAACTTCGCCTACTGCGACTCGGGCATGATTTCCTGGCTGCTCGTGACCCAGCTTCTGAGCGACTCCGGAAAAACGCTGGCCGAGTGCGTGAATGACCGCATCAGCGCCTTTCCGTGCAGCGGAGAAATCAACTCACGCGTGGACGACATATCAGCCGTGCTGAAGCGCATGGAAGCCGACTATGCCGCCCTTCCCGGCGCAGAAGTCACGCACGTGGACGGTCTTTCTGTAGCCTTCCCCGACTGGCGCTTCAACCTGCGCGGCTCGAATACCGAACCTGTGCTGCGCCTCAACGTGGAAAGCCGCTGCAACAGGGCCCTCATGGAAGAAAAAACGGAAGAACTACTAAAGAAGATCCGAGGACGAGCATGAAAATATCTGTTGTCGGCATAGGGTACGTGGGACTGAGCCTTGCGGTCCTTCTTGCCCAGCACAATGAAGTTGAAGCTTTGGACATCGTTCCAGAAAAGGTTGATCTGATCAACCAGCACAGATCTCCCATCCGGGACAGGGAAATAGAGGACTATCTAAAGAACAGGCCCCTTGCCCTCCACGCCACGCTCAATGCTGAAGAGGCCTTGAGCGGCGCAGACGTCATCATTCTTGCCACGCCCACCGACTATCACGTGGAAACAAACAGCTTTGACACCTCCTCACTGGAAACGGTGCTGAAGTCCGTGGAGCGCCTGGCCCCCGGAGCGACGGTCGTCATCAAGTCCACCGTGCCGATCGGCTACCTTGAAGAGGTGAGAAAACGCTTTGCCCTGCCCCACCTCATCTTTTCTCCCGAGTTCCTTCGCGAGGGAAAGGCCCTGTATGACAACCTTCATCCCTCCCGCATCATAGTCGGCGTCCCCGCCGCATGCTCCGGGGAACTGCAAGAGCGTGCAAAAGCCTTTGCCGAACTGCTCCGGCAGGGAGCCGAGGACAAGGACATTCCCGTCCTTATCCTGTCTGGAACCGAGGCGGAATGCGTCAAGCTCTTTGCCAACACATATCTGGCCATGCGGGTGGCCTTTTTCAATGAGCTCGACAGCTATGCCGCCATGCATGACTTGGACAGCGCACAGATCATCCGCGGCGGCGGGCTCGACCCCAGAATCGGGTCCCACTACAACAATCCGTCCTTTGGATACGGCGGGTACTGTCTGCCCAAGGATACCCGGCAGCTCCTGGCCAATTTCAACGGCACGCCGAACGATATCATTACTGCCGTCGTCAAGGCCAATGACACCCGCATACGTTTCATAGCTGACCAGATACTTGAGCGCTCCAGAGACGTCGTAGGCATCTATCGCCTGACCATGAAGTCCGGAAGCGACAATTTCCGCAGCTCTTCCATCCAGAAGGTCATGCGATATCTGCGCGAGGGCGGTCGGCGCTGCATTGTTTATGAGCCCAGTCTCAAAGAACCCACGTTCCAAGGCTGTGAGGTGATCAAGGACCTCGCCGAGTTTGCAGAACGTTCGGAAATCATTGTGGCAAACAGAAAAACGAACGAAGTCTCGGCTTATGCAGACAAGCTGTACACCCGAGACCTTTTTGAAGAAAACTAGCACAGCGTATGCATGGAGAAACCATGAAAACAGCCCTCATTACCGGCGTCACCGGCCAAGATGGCTCATATCTCGCCGAATTTCTTATAGAAAAAGGATACGACGTACACGGCATCGTACGTCGTTCCGCCACGGAAAAGCGTGAACGCATCGACCATCTTGAAGGTAATCCCCACTTTCATCTGCACTATGGCGATCTTTCCGATTCCATGAGTCTCGTTCGCATCGTCGGCCTGGTGAGACCCGATGAACTCTACAATCTTGCTGCACAGAGCCATGTGCAGGTAAGCTTCGAGGTTCCGGAGTACACGGCCGACGTCGTGGCCACCGGCGTGCTGCGTGTGCTGGAAGCCGTGCGTCTGTGCGGTCTGCAAAAGACCTGCCGCATCTACCAGGCATCCACGTCCGAGCTGTACGGCAAGGTGGAAGAATGTCCGCAGAGCGAAACCACGCCCTTTCACCCCTACTCTCCATATGCCGTGGCCAAACAGTACGGCTTCTGGATCACCAAGGAGTACCGCGAAGCCTACGGCATGTACGCCTGCTCCGGCATCCTTTTCAATCACGAATCCGAACGCCGCGGCGAAACCTTCGTCACCCGCAAAATCACGCTTGCCGCCGCGCGCATTGCCCAGGGCAAGCAGGAAAAGCTGTATCTCGGCAATCTTTCCGCCCTGCGCGACTGGGGCTACGCCAAAGACTATGTGGAATGCATGTGGCTCATCCTTCAGCAGGAAAAGCCTGAAGACTTCGTCATAGCCACCGGCGATCAGCATTCCGTGCGTGAATTCTGCACTCTGGCCTTCCGCGAAGCGGGAATCGAACTGGAATTTCGTGGCGAAGGCGAGACGGAACAGGGCATAGACAAGGCGACCGGTCGCGTGCTCGTGGAAGTTTCGCCCAAGTTCTATCGTCCGACGGATGTCGTAAATCTGTGGGGCAATCCTACCAAGGCCAGGACCAAACTGGGATGGAACCCCACAAAGACCTCGTTTGAAGAGCTGGTAAAGCTCATGGTCCGCCACGACATGGAACTGGTGAAAAACGAAAAGTAATCTTTGCGGAGGCAGAAGGGTCATGCGAAAAATACATATAAAACTTATTGATAAAGACTGGATTTTAGAAAAATGCGCTTATGAGATAGCATCAAGAGCATATTATATTAATTATGCTCTTGATGATGACCCTTCTGCCGATTTGACATAATATATTAATTACCATTCATTTTCCGGCAAAAAATACGGAAAGCAGGTAGCCTTTTTTACTCACCTTGAAAAAGATGAAGCCAATATAAAAAGATTTTTCGATGTAGCCAGACAGATGGACTATTGCATATGTATGTCCAATAAATATGCAGATATGTTAATTCAACATAAAATAAAAAATGTCAAAGTAATTGCGCCTGGTGTGGATTTAAAAACATTTTATCCCAAAGTCCACATAGGCGTCATAGGACGAACCTATGCCAGTGGCCGAAAAGGAGAATCTCTCATCGAGCAGGTGTATGATACTCCCGGCATTGAATGGCATTTTACCGGCAAAGGCTGGCCTGGCCCATCCCGGTTCATTCCTGACAGTCAGATGAATGATTTTTACAATCATCTGGACTACGTTCTTGTTCCGTCCGTGTATGAGGGCGGTCCCATGTGCGTCATCGAAGGCCTGGCCTGCGGCATTCCGATTATTTCTTCCGATGTGGGCTGGGCATGGGACTTTCCCCATATTCCCTTTGAGAACGGCAATGCCGATTCGCTGCGAAAGGTCCTTGAAGGTCTCGTGGCGGAAAGAATGAAGCTTCGCTCAAGCGTCGAATCCGTCACCTGGGACAACTGGGCCCAACAGCACATAGAGCTCTTCAATACGCTTGTGCCAGAGAGCCAGTCTGACGAGGTCATGGAGCTTCCTTCTGTAGATCTTATCATTCATGGCAATGAATCGGCCTCAAAAGGAGGTCCCAGCGGCAGGATCGGTCAGACCAGACATGGCTTGTCCGCACTGGGGGTTCGTGCCAGCCTGATGTCCGAGCATGAAAACAACATATCCGATGCAAAGATAGCCCATGTCTTCAATGTGTGGCCGGCCCAAACTTGCCTGCAGACCCTGCGGCAGGCAAAAAATGCCGGAAAGCTGACCGTGCTTTCCTCCATCTTTCTGAATCTTAGTGATTACAA
>JAXVQY010000212.1:0-8426 GCA_037303805.1 bacterium
CCCCATCAGGTGGAACAGGTCATGGCCCGCTTCGAGGAAATCAAGCGCTGGCAGATCGAAGTCACCAACCCCGGCGGTGTGGACGAAATGGTCCTGTACATCGAGGCCAGCAACTTCAAGCGCAAGGAAGAACTCCAGCACCTGTTCCGCGAACGCATCAAGCTGCGTCCCGAACTGCGCATCCTTGCTCCCGGCAGCCTGCCGCCTCAGATCAAGCCCATCGAAGACAAGCGCGTCTGGGATTAAGCATCGTCGCTTTTCTTCCTTCTGTATGAAAGAGGCCGCCCTTCGGGGTGGCCTTTTTTCTGTGCTGTGGCCGAAAGAGGCGGCGACAGACCGATATCCGTTCCGAAAAAAGCAGCAGTAAGGGGGCGCATTTTTTATCGTGCCGCTCTCTACGATGTCTCGCGGAGAGGAATCGTGTATGTTTTCGGGCCGGAGCAGTAAGGTGTTCCGCACGTTTTTGAAGCAGCGCGATATGTTCTGTCGTGAAGTGTCGTCGGATTTCGTCCGTGGAACCACTCTTGTTCATTCGTCAGATAAGATCTGCCGCTTTCGGATGTTCATGATAAGGATTTTTCGCCGTGCGGACGAAATGTTCCTGCACATCAAGGTCAGCAGCTTCAAGTACAAGGGAGAACTCCGGTACCGGTTCCGCAAACGCATCAAGCGGTGTATGGTGAGCGACTCGGATGTTTTCTGTGTCAGCGGCGGCGCCGCTAAGTGATCGGCGTGAGCGGACTGCGTGCCGTTGTTGTTTCTGTCTCTGCTGCGCTTGACAAAGCACAGAATTTCTTTAAAAATGTCGACATTCGACATCTAAATGCGTCATCAGTATTTCAGATGGAGGAAAAAGGAAGGCTTGTTGCCTCCCCCCTCGGTTTCCGCTTTTCAGAGACTGCCTTAAGAACTGTCGGAACCGGGGAAAGGATGTTCCTTTCCGGTCGGCCCGGTATGAATCCCGCCGTCAACGGCTTCCGGAGAGCAGGGAGAAATGTCCAACAGGCAGATGGTCAGAAACGGGCGTTATATTTTTTTATTGCAGAGCCGAGATGATCCGGCGTCGCCGTTGCCTATCGCGCACGACGGACAGACGGCAGAAGAGTTTTCGAAGGATTTTTTGTTTCTGAGCCATATCTGCGGATATTCCCGGTGAATGTTCCGGTGGAGAGAGTCGGACTGTATTGCGGCACAGGCGAATGATATTCGTTTTTCTGCGGGTACAGAGGAGAATGACAGACAGGAGAACATGCGGCAGAGACGTCCGACCGGTTCGGCTTTTGCATGGAGAGATCATTGCCTGGCGGCAGTGAATGCGGAAGCCGTGTACAGCCCGTCAGCTGCAGAGACGCTTGTTCCTGCAGAGAGGCGTGGAGCCTCTCCGGCATGCGCCGTACGTTTTGAGCGTGCGGTCTGCATGAGGAGTGATGACCGGTATGGATACGAGAAGAGTATAACGTACTTCCAGCGAGACTCGTTATGTCAAAGCGTTTAGGTCTTCCCGCCCAGATGGGCATCGGCATGGTTCTCGGCGTCGTGGTCGGCGCCATGGCTCCCTCCGTCAACCTTGATGCCAGCTGGTTCAAGCCTCTCGGCGATCTGTTCATCACACTTGTGCGCATGGTTGTGGTTCCTCTGGTGTTCACTACGCTCGTAGCCGGTGCGGCAAGCGTGTGCGACGTCAAGGAGCTGGGACGCGTTGCGTCTAAAACCCTGATTTATTATCTGCTCACCACTGCTGTGGCGGTTATTGTCGGTCTTGTTCTCGCCAATATCATCCGCCCCGGTCTCGGTCTTACGCTTTCCATGGAAAACCTTGCCGTCAAGGACGTTTCGGCTCCTCCGCTCATCAAGGTCCTCATGGATATCGTTCCGCTGAATCCCATCGATGCTCTGGCCAAGGGCAACATGCTCCAGGTCATTTTCTTCGCCATTCTGTTCGGATTCGCCCTCAGCATGCTTGGAGAGAGAGGCCGTCCCGCCTTCGTGTTCTTCGACGCCTGCGCCGAGGTCATGATCAAGGTGACGGGCATCGTCATGCATTATGCCCCCATCGGCGTGTTCGGACTCATGGCGTTTACCGTGGCCAATCACGGTCTGAGCGTGCTGCTGCCTCTCATCAAGCTGGTGGGCGTCATGTACCTGGCCTGCCTGATTCAGGTGCTGGTGGTTTATCTGCCCTGTGCCCGCATTGCCGGACTGTCTCCGGGGACCTTCCTCAAGGGCCTGTCCGAACCTTTGATGATATCTTTTTCCACCTGCTCCAGCGCGGCAGCCCTGTCCTCCAATCTGCTTGCCGTGCAGAAGCTCGGTGCGGCCAGATCCGTTTCCAGTTTTTCCATTCCTCTCGGAAATACCATCAACATGGACGGTGCGGCCATATACATGGGCGTGGCGGCCATTTTTGCCGCCGACGTCTACGGCATTCCCATGCCCGTGGACAAGCAGCTTACGGTCATTCTTCTTGCGGTTCTGGCCTCTATCGGTTCCATGGGTGTGCCCGGCGCGGCGCTCATCATGATTACCATGGTGTTCACGCAGGTCGGCATCCCGCTGGAAGCCATTGCCCTCATCGCAGGCGTCGACCGTATCATGGACATGGCCCGGACCACCATCAACGTTCTTGGTGACGCCACCGGAGCGGTTTTGATTTCCAAGCTGGAAAACAACGGAGAATGCAGAGGTTGACCGTGGTACAGCGTTTTTTCGACCATCAGCCCGTGCCCCGCACCATAGGTATTGTCGGCGGACTCGGTCCCTATGCCGGGTATGATCTTGTGCGCAAGATCTTTCGCTGGACGAAGGCGGGCACGGATCAGGATCATCTGCCGCTCATGCTTCATTCCTTTCCCGGATGGATACCGGAACGTCCCGCCTATCTTCTCGGGCAGACGCAGGAAAATCCCGGTGAGGATATCGGCGGCATCATGGTGCAGCTTGCCAGGAACGGTGCCGGAGTCATAGGCATGCCCTGCAATACGGCGCACAGTCCCCGGATCCTGAATGTTGCGTTGGAACGCCTCCGCGAAACAGGACTGGACGTCACTTTCGTCTCCATCATTGAAAGTGCCGTGAATCATGTACGGTCGCTCTGTCCTTCGGGAGGGCGCATCGGTCTCATGGGCACGGTGGCCACACTGCAGACCCGTCTGTATCAGGATGCTCTGGAAGCGGCCGGACTGGAACCCGTTCTTCCCGACGAGGAGGACTGCGTTCAGGTTCAGCATGCCATCAGTGATCCGGCATTCGGCATCAAGGCTTTTTCCGATCCCGTTTCGGCCCGGGCACGTCAGATTCTTCTTGACACGGCCCGGCGCCTTGTGGAGGAAAAAAAGGTAGCCGTCATACTCCTTGGCTGTACGGAGATTCCGGTCGCAGTCACCGAGTCCAGGCTGTGGGATACTCCGGTCGTGGACGCCACAAGCGTACTCGCTCGGGAACTGATCCGGGCCAGTTGCCCGGAACGACTCAAGGAATTCTCCAATCCTCAATTTTAGAGAAGGACACATCATGAACCTCGCCAAGTTCCCTCGTCGCGGCTATGTCAAGGAAATGACCCCCATCGAATATCTGCCCAACTTTTCCAAGGCTCTGGGCAACAAGGTCAACGTGTATATCAAGCGTGACGACCTGCTTCCCGGCTGCGCGGGCGGCAACAAGACCCGTAAGCTGGACTTCAGCATTGCCGATGCCCTGGCCAAGGGTGCCGATACGCTGATTACCTGCGGTGCCGTTCAGTCCAATCACTGCCGTCTGACTCTCGCCTGGGCCGTGCATGAAGGCCTCGACTGCCATCTGGTACTCGAAGAGCGCGTGAAGGACAGCTACAATCCCGAAGCCTCCGGCAACAACTTCCTGTTCCAGCTTCTGGGCGTGAAGAGCATTACCGTGGTGCCCGGCGGTTCCCCCATGATGGAGGAAATGGAAAAGGTGGCGGAAAAGCTGCGTTCCGAAGGGAAGAAGCCCTACATCATTCCCGGCGGAGCTTCCAACCCCATCGGTGCTCTGGGCTATGTTTCCTGCGCTCAGGAAATCATGCAGCAGATGTTCGAAATGGGCCTGAACTTTGATCATGTCATCGTTCCCAGCGGCAGCGCGGGTACTCATGCCGGCATGATCGCCGGTTTCTACGGCAACAACATGGATATCCCCATGTCCGGTATCGACGTGAGCCGTCCCGGTGATGTGCAGCAGAATCTCGTGTACAAGCTGGCTCAGGAAACCCTCGATTACATCGGTGCGGGTGTGCAGCTGCCCAAGGAAAAGGTCGTGTGCTTCGGCGACTACTACAAGCCCGGCTACTCCATTCCCAATGACGGTATGATCGAAGCCGTGAAGATGCTTGCCCGGACCGAGGCTATTCTTCTCGATCCCGTGTACAGCGGCAAGGCCATGTCCGGTCTGATCGATCTGGTCCGCAAGGACTACTTCCCCAAGGGTGCCAATGTCCTCTTCCTCCACACCGGCGGCTCTCCGGCTCTGTATGCCTACCTGCCCACCTTCCGGTAAGAGACTGACGAGGATTTAAACATCCCCCCTCCTTGCGCCTTCGGTGTCGGAAACGGTACCGGGGGCGCTTTTTTCGGAAGTCCGGGTCCTTTCGGCGGAATCTGCGCTTTTCAACTGGTCATGAATGTGATATAATTCCTAGTTAGGAACACACCCGTCAGTGCGGACAGACCGCGATATTCGCGGAATATGCCGTTCACCAGTAGCCCATCAGAAATTATGCAGTTCACCAAAGAAACGTACAGTATCAAGGCGGCTGAATATATCCGAGGTCTTATCCGTTCGGGCGTGCTCCAGCCCGGTCAGCCTGTCCGTGAGGCACAGCTGTCGGAAGAGCTCAACATCAGTCGGGCCCCCATTCGTGAGGCGTTGCTTCTTCTGGGGCAGCAGGGACTCATCAGTTCCGAACCGCAGAAGGGCAAGTATGTCCGTTCCATGAGTGCCAAGGAAATTTATGACAGCTATGTGGTTGCGGGCATTCTTGAAGGTGCGGCGGTGGCGCAGTCCCTTCATCTGTGGACGGAGAAGGAGAAGGCCGCCTTTGCCGATGTGGTTCGTCGTCTTGACGAACAGGTAAATTATGCCGTTCATCTGGATACGCTTACCGAAATCGACGAAGCCTTTCACATGACGCTGCTTTCCGCCTGCACCAATGAACGCCTTATCGAGCTGGCACGCACATCATGTTCTTCTCTCGCCAAGTTCCTGTATTATAATTACTGGCGCACGCTTTTTACCCCGAAGGAATTTTACGACAGGCATCATCTCATAGCCGCGGCAGTCGCCGGCGGGGATCTTGCCCGCGTAGAAACGGTACTTCGTCAGCATTATGAAGAGGTGGGAATACGTCTCTCCGAGCTGGTTCACGACCAGCCGGAAGGCAGCAGCTCCCATGGAGCGGCGCATTTCCTCCTGTGAGGACGAAAAATTCGGATGAAACGGAAAGAAAAAGGAGCCCGCGTTCGGCGGACTCCTTTTTTCATGGACATTTTCGGACGGAGCGTTCCCGCAGGCGTCGTGCCGTCGAGCCGGGTGCGTCAGTTGTTTATCCACACCTCGCCTATGATGCGGTATTCTCCGGATTCATCGGGCATCCAGTAAAGCGCCTGAATGCCGTGGTGATACTGTCCCTTGCGCTGATAGCTCTTGATGAAGCAGGAGACCCAGTAACCGGGGCCCGCCAGAAGTCGGATACCTTCACGGTCGAGGAAAAGCTCTTCCTGACGGCGGAAGTCCGAGCGCAGCCGCTTGCGGAGCGCAGAGAATTTTTCCCGGCTGGCGCGCGGATAGTTCTGTCTGTCGTACATGCTGAAGATGTTTTCGGAATGCTGCTGCCGATTGTCCATCCAGAGCAGCGTCTGACGCAGCACTTTTTCATCATCGCCCGGAGGCGTGACAGCGCCCGTCGGCACTGGGGCCGGTATCGTCTGCGTCACGGCAACTTCCGAACCGGCAGGCAGCGGTTCGGGAAGCTGATCCTCCGTGGAAGACGGAGGCGTCGGAATCGCGGGAAGACTGCTGCCGGTATCGGTCATGCCGGAAGGCATGTTCGATGCGGAAGCCGGGGAGGGGAGGGAAGCAAGCGTCGTATTCGGAAGGAACGGCGAGCCTTCCAGGTGTTCGGCAATGACCACGGGGGTACCCGGCGCCAGCATCGGCAGAAGATCCGTAAGTTCATACTGATCTATGGCCATGCATCCGCGGGTACTGAGTCCCGTGATGGGCTGTCCCTTGCTGTGCAGCCATATTCCGCTGCCGGTCTTGCCCCGCAGTCTGTCTGCCGGATTGGGGTAGTTCAGATTGAAGGCATGCGGTCCGTATTCCATGAAGTCGAGCTTCTGGGTGATCTTGTGCGTGATGAAGTACACCCCTTCGGGGGTCCGGAGATCGCCTTCCTTCTGTTTGTCGCCTTCCAGACGGCCGTGAATGCAGTCGAACTGCCGGGTGACGGACGGTGTATCGACGGCGGTCTCCACCTGAAAGAGCAGCTTGCGCGATTTGTCGGCGGCAAGAAAATACTCCGGAGAATGGGCGGACAGACGGGCTGTCCAGGCCGAGGCCGGGAAGGGAAGCGCCAGGCAGAGAAGCAGAAGAGAAAGGAGGCGGAGCAAGGGAGTCTCCTTGGTTGGAAACGTTGGCAGAGACGTTCGGGAACGATGGCTTCTTCGTTTTAAGGGAAAACGCAGGGGAAGACAATGGCACATAAAAAGAGCGCCGCCTCCGGATATCCGGAAGCGGCGCGATACGTCTTTGTCTGACTTCGTGCGGATTACTTTTCCGCAAGCACGCGATCGACTATTTCCGACTCATAGCGGGTGTAGTGATTGATGTCGAAAATGGCGTCGAGTTCGGCGGCGGAGAGATGCGCCTGAATTTCCTCGTCGGCACGGATGAGATCCGGGAAGGACTTATGGGTTTCCCAGCTTTCCATGGCGCGTTTCTGCACGACCACATAGGCCTGCTGACGGGGCATGTTCTTTTCGATGAGGGCGGTGAGTACGCGCTGGGAGAAGAACAGGCCGTAGCTGCCCCACAGGTTGCGTTCCACGTTTTCAGGAAGGATGCGCAGGCCTTCGATCAGGCGGTTCAGGCGATGCAGCACGTAGTCCATGAGAATGGTGGAGTCGGGCGTGATGATGCGTTCCACCGAGGAATGGCTGATGTCGCGTTCGTGCCACAGAGCCTGATTTTCCATGGAAGCCAGAGAGTTGGAACGGATGACGCGGGCAAGGCCGCACATGTTTTCCGCGGAAATGGGGTTGCGCTTGTGGGGCATGGCCGAGGATCCCTTCTGTCCCTTGGCAAAGCCTTCTTCCACTTCATGCACTTCCGTACGCTGCAGATGGCGCAGTTCCACACAGATGCGTTCCACGGTGCCCGCGGCAATGGCGAGCGAGGTGAAGTAGTGGGCATAGCGGTCGCGCTGGACGATCTGGGTGGAGATGATGTCGGGCTTGAGGCCGAGAATTTCGCAGGCACGGGCTTCCACGGCGGGCGTGATGACGGTGTACGTACCCATGGCGCCGGAGAGTTTGCCGGTACGGATGTCTTCAATGGCGTCGGCAAAGCGCTTCTTGTCGCGCAGGAATTCGGCATAGAAACCGGCGAACTTGAAACCGTAGGTCACGGGTTCGCCGTGCACGCCGTGGGAACGGCCCATGCAGATGAGTCCCTGATGCTTGCGGATGAAGGTGCGCAGCGTGTCGAGCACGAGGTCGAATCCGTCCATGATGATTTTGCCGGCTTCCACCATCTGCAGAGCCATGGCGGTATCCACGATGTCGGAAGAGGTGCATCCGAGATGGATGAAGCGGGCGGAAGGACCGATCTTCTGTTCAAGATAGGTGAGGAAGGCGATGATGTCGTGACGGGTCACGGATTCGATTTCAAGGATCTTGTCCACATCGAAATCCACGTCCTGCATGATGTTCTTCAGGTCTTCATCGGGGATGACGCCCTGTTCGTTCCAGGCCTGACACACGGCCTGTTCCACCTTGAACCAGTAGCGGTAGCGATTTTCCAGAGTCCAGAGTCCGGCCATCTCGGGCCGGGAGTAACGTTCGATCATGATGACCTCTATTTCGTTCCGGCGGGCGTTTCCGCACTTTTTGCGGGGGCCGGGCTTTCGGTTTTTGCAGCAGGGGCCGTTTTTTCTTCCGGTTTGGTATCGGAAACGGAAGGCACTCCCTTGCTTTTGTCGAAGAGATTGCTGGTTCCGTGCCCGTAGGAGGAGGCGAACCAGCCGCCGCCCTTGAGGATGAAGGAGGTATTGGAAATCACCCGATGGCAGGACGCTCCGCAGTCGGGGCAGGGCTGGGTTTCGGCGTCGTCGCCGGAACGGAGCCACTCTTCAAAGGTTTTCTGACAGTGAGGGCAGGCGTATTCGTAAATAGGCATGGGAAAAGAAAAGGGTTGAG
>JAXVQY010000213.1:0-21040 GCA_037303805.1 bacterium
ATGTTGCGCAGCTTGGTGCGCACCATGGCGCCGCCCTTGCCGGGCTTGAAGTGCTGGAATTCAACGATTTCATAAGGAGTGCCGTCGATCTCGATCTTCAGGCCGCGGCGAAAGTCAGTAGTGGAATACATGATGCCTCCAGGCAAAAATATGATATTTTTTCGTAAAAAATCCGAAACGGGCCGACGCGGACCCTTCCGGCCTCCGAAAACGGAGGAAATATTCCCCGCGCTGCGGGGGACGCCCTGCGGAATATTTGCCTTTTCCGCCGGAGCAGGCTAATCTCGGCTTTTTCCGAAAAGCAAGATATATTGTCCGATAGAGGCTCACTTTGTCAACTCGGGAGGAGCGCCATGACCGACCCATCCGCCGAAAAAAATAAACGTCCCGACCCCACGCTGGAGCTCCTGGCCACGCTGTACACTCTGGAACAGCTGGAAGAGGCCTCGCACGACCTGCCTCAGATCGCCCTGGCCGGACGTTCCAACGTGGGCAAGTCGTCTCTCATCAATGCTCTCGCCCGCCGGAAAAAGCTGGCCAAGGTCAGTTCCGAACCGGGAAAGACCCGTTCGGTGAATCTTTTCAAGGTGAACCCCGACGGTTTCTGTCTGACCGATCTGCCCGGCTACGGCTACGCGAGACGAGGTCATGAGGAGCGCCGCAACTGGGCGGCCCTCATTCAGAAATATCTGGAGGAAACGCCTTCTCTGAGGGCACTGGTTCTGCTCATAGACTGCCGCATTCCCGTTCAGGAATCCGATCGGCTCATGGCGGATTTTGCCCGATCGAGAAAACTGCCCGTCATCGCCGTCCTCACCAAGGCCGACAAATGTACCCTGAAAGAACGTTCCGCCCAGCAGAAGACATGGGAAAACATACTCGGAGGACGCAGGCCTCTTCCTGTTTCCGCCGTCACCAGACTCGGCATCGACGAATTGTGGCGGATGCTGCGCGAAGCCGGAGCTCCCGAAGAAGAACCTTCCGCTGAAAACGACGCTCCCGCCATGGATTGATCACCGTCATGCTCGATATTTCACTTCTCAACGAAGCCCAGAAGGAAGCCGTCACCGCACCCGAAGGGCCCATGCTGGTCATTGCCGGTGCCGGTTCAGGCAAGACCCGTACCATCGTATACCGCCTGGCGTGGCTTGCCGAACACGGTCTCGACCCGCACTCCATGCTTCTGCTCACCTTCACCCGCAAGGCCTCCCAGGAGATGCTGCATCGTGCCGCAGGTCTTCTCGACCATCAGCTTCTCGGAGTCCAGGGGGGCACCTTTCACAGCTTCGCCTTTTCCGTTCTGCGCCGCTCAAGTCCCGACTGGACCGGGGGCACGCTTTCCGTCATGGACACGGCCGACAGTACCGCCGCCATACAAACCTGCAAGGAACAGCTTAAAATAGGCAAGGGCGACCGCAGCTTTCCCCGCACGCAGACAGTGCTCGGGCTGCTCAGCAAAGCTCGAAACAAGGAAATGGAGCTGGAAGAAGTGCTCAGCCGCGAGGCCCAGCATCTGCTTCCCCATGCCTCCGACCTTGTGGAACTCGGCGAGGCCTACCGCAAGTACAAGCGCGAACATGCCCTTCTGGACTATGACGACCTGCTTTTCGAGCTGGAACAGCTGTTCATAGACAAGCCCGATATTCTTCAGAGCCAGAGAATGCGCTTCCGGCAGATCATGGTGGACGAATATCAGGACACCAACAAGGTGCAGGCCCGTCTCGTGCGCATGCTGGCCGGAGAAGAAGGCAACATCATGGCCGTGGGCGACGACGCACAGTCCATCTATGCCTTCCGCGGCGCCACGGTGCACAACATTCTCGACTTTCCCAAACTGTTCCGCAACACGCGCATCATACGTCTGGAAGAGAACTACCGCTCCGTACAGCCGGTCCTCGACATTGCCAACAGTCTCCTGGCCAACACCACCGAAGGGTACCGCAAACATCTCTTTTCCCGCAGGACCGTACCTTCCGAAACCGCCGTCACTCTGTACCGCCCGCTCAGCGATCTGAGCCAGGCACAGCTTGTGGCCCGCCGCATCGAGGAACTGCTTGCCTCGGTTCCGGCAAAGGAAATCGCCGTACTTTTCCGTTCCGGCTATCAGTCCTATCATCTGGAACTGGAACTGAACAAACGCGGCATCGGCTTCCGTAAATACGGCGGTCTGCGCTACGCCGAAGCCGCCCATGTGAAGGATGTCATGGCCTTCGCCCGGCTGGTGAGCAATCCGCTGGATCTGCCGTCCTTCGACCGCATTGCCGCGCTTTCCCGGGGCATAGGACCGAAGACCTCGCGCAAGCTCTTCGACCTTGCCTGCGGAGACGACGAGGCAGCCCTGAAAAAAGCCTGTTCCCGCTGGCCGGATTTTCTGGAAAACATGGAACTCATTGCCGACCTGCGCATGAAAAAAACGGCCCCCGAAGAAGTCATAGGCCGCATTCTCGAGCATTACCGCCCGAAGATGGAGGAACTCTTCCCCGATGACTGGCCCCGCCGCCTGCAGGGCCTTGAAGAGATGTCTACCATCGCATCCTCGTATGAGGACCTGCAGCTCTTCATTGCCGATCTTTCTCTGGACAGTCCCGAAGAGGCTCCGGATGACGAAGACGGGGACCGCAAGATCACCCTTTCCACCGTCCATTCCGCCAAGGGGCTGGAATGGTCGGCCGTGCTCATCATTGATCTTGTGGAAGACCGTTTTCCTTCCCGGCATGCGCTCGTAAGGCCGGAGGATTTCGAAGAAGAACGCCGACTCATGTATGTTGCCTGCACCCGGGCCAAGGATACGCTCGACCTGTTCGTGCCGCTCAGTCTCTACAGCCGCAGTTCCGGCGGGCAGGAACCGGCCTCTCCCAGTCCCTTCGTGCGCGAGCTGCCCTCCGACATCTTGGACGAAATTTACGAAAACTACGGCGGTGTTCTGGCCAGACGAAAAGCCAAGGAACCGCCTATGCCCGAAAGAAAAACCTTTTCCTCCTTCCCGCCCCAGAGACAGCGCTCCTGGCACTGGGATGACGAAGGCAGGGAAACCGGAACCTCCTTCCGCCGCAAAAGGCAGGAGGAAGATGACTGGCCCCCCAGGGAAAGGGATGATGATGCAACGCCCCGCTCGCGTGAAGATGCCGACGACGCCTACATGGCCGCAGTACGTGACGCCATGAAGAGCGGACGGAATCTGGACGAAAGTCCGGATCAGAAACCTGCAAAGAAGAAACTGGGCTTCTGCCGGCACCGCCTCTTCGGACGCGGAAAAATCGTGGAAGAAATTCCTCCGGACAAGTACCGGGTCAACTTCCCGGGGCTCGGGCTGAAAATCATACTCGCCGACTATCTTACCCTGGAGTAATCATGAAGATTGCCAGTGAAGACGATATCCTCGCCGTTGTGGAACGATTCTTTCCCGTGAATCACCCGGCCCTCATGCTCGGCCGCGGTGATGACTGTGCGGTGTTGCGCAGGAACGGGCCCATGGCCGTGACCACCGATATCTTTGCCGAGGATGCGCACTTCAGAAGGCGATACTTCACGCCCTTCGACATCGGCTTCAAGGCCCTTGCCGTCAACATCAGCGATGTGGGCGCAAGTGGAGCCGTACCTTCGGGACTGTCCATAGGTCTGACGCTGACGGGCAGAGAAGACGAAGAATGGCTGTCCGGTTTCTGTGAAGGAATGAAGACTCTCTGCGATGAATTTTCGCTGGCGCTTTCCGGCGGCGATCTGGCACGTTCGTCTCTGCTGAACGTCTGCATTACGGCCTGGGGGGATCTTCCGGAGCAGCTCCCGCAGGGACTTCGCCGGGGCGTGGCCGAAGAAGGGGATATTCTTTTTCTCGTCGGAGAAACGGGTCTGGCCCGACTCGGACTCACGCTGCTGGAAGAATGCGCGGACGAGAAAACGTGCGGGCAGGTGAAAAATGCCTGGCCGGAAGCCTGTGCAAAACATCTCCGTCCCATGCCTCTGGCCAGAGAAGGCGTCGCCATTGCGACGTTCGCCCTGAAGCACGGACTTCAGGACCGTCTCGGACTCATGGATATTTCCGACGGCCTCGCACGGGATCTTCCCCGGCTTCTGGCAAGTCGCCGGTCGGGACTCGGTGCGGATATTTCCCTTTCTCCCGACGATCTGCCGCGGGAACTGCTGCAGTATGCCGGAGAGCACAATATCGCCGCTGCGGACTTCGCCTTTGAAGGCGGAGAAGACTATGCTCTTGCCGGCACCTGTCCCGCGGATTTCTGGCCGGAGCTGGCCCGTATTCTTTCCACCTTCCCCGTCCCCGCGCTCGTCCTCGGAACGGTGCGTCCCGGACCGGTCACGCTCAACGGAGAAATCCCCGCCTCGGCAGGTTTCGACCACTTCTCCCGTTGAACCGCTACGAAACTTTCTTCATACTGGCTTCACACTGACTGCCTATCATGACAGCGCAGACAGAAAAACAATATACGCCGGTCGTTCCGGCCTGAGAAAAGTGAGGAAAAGCATGGAAAAGACCATGAGCGCCACCAAGCACATCGCCCTGATCGCCCACGACAACATGAAGGAAAGTCTCATCGAATGGTGCTCCGAACACAGCCAGATTCTGGCCCGACATTTTCTCTGCGGCACCGGCACCACGGCGCACCTCATCAACGAAAAGACCGGACTTCCCGTCACCCCCTATCTGAGCGGTCCGCTCGGCGGCGACCAGCAGATCGGCGCCAAGGTGGCCGAAGGTCATATCGACATCATCATTTTCTTCTCCGATCCTCTTACCGCCCAGCCTCATGATCCCGACGTGAAGGCTCTTCTGCGCATCGCGCAGGTCTACGACATTCCCATCGCCAACAACCGCGCCACGGCGAATTTCATCATCACCTCGCCGCTGTTCAGTGAAAGTTATACCTACACGCCCCATATCCATTTCCCGCAGAGAAACAAGTAGCTCATAACACATTCACCGCCCTTCTCCGCGAAAGGCTCACTCCGGACACACAGAGCCTGCACGCCCGTGTGCCCTGGCGAAGTCAAAACGGCCCTGTTTCCGCACAAGGAAAACAGGGCCGTTTTTTTCTCCGAAGCTCATCCTTCGACAAGCCGGAGCAAAGCGTCAAACATCAGCGCTCCCCGGCGCGTCCGTCCAGAACCTCCAGCAGTTTTGCCAGAGCCTTGCCTCTGTGGCTGCGGGCCATTTTCTCCTCGCGCGAGAGCTCCGCACCCGTACGGCCGCTTTCCGGATCAAGAAAAAGAGGATCATAACCGAAACCGTTGCTGCCGGAAGGCTTGTCCACGATACTCCCCTCCCAGGCGCCGCTGACCACGATGTCGGCCGGAGCATCCTTCCACGAAGAAGGATAGACCATGGCCATACAGCAGCGAAAACGCGCGGTCCGGCGCTCCGCCGGAACTCCTTCAAGCTCGGTAAGAAGTTTACGGTTGTTGCGCGCATCCGTGCTTTCCCCGGCCACTTCGGGCCAGTCCCGGCTGTAGCGGGCCGAATACACGCCCGGAGCTCCTCCCAGCGCGTCCACTTCTATGCCGGAATCATCCGCCACGGCCGGAACGTCCAGAGCGTCCGCCACGGCATGGGCTTTTATGAGGGCGTTCTCCTCAAACGTGGATCCTGTTTCCGCCACTTCCGGAAAATCCTCGGGCAGACTTTTGACATCAAAGCCGAAGCGGGCCAGCGGGTCGCGCAGCTCCTTCACCTTACCCTGATTACGGGTGGCGAGAATAAGCGTCTGAGGGGCCATCATGGTGATCTCCTTGCCGAAAGGCTGTTTTCATGGCAGAAAGGGATATCTCAGGCCAGTCCTGTTGACAAGTCCAGGCCTGTTCGAAGGTAGTATGCTCCGTATCTATTCCCAAAGTCTTGGCTGCCCGAAAACCCGTGTGGATACCGAACGTCTGCTGGGTTCTCTGGGGCCCGTTCTTACCGTGGACACGCCTGAACAGGCGGATCTCGTGTTCATCAACACCTGCGCCTTCATCGCTCCGGCCGTACAGGAATCCGTACAGACCGTTCTTCAGATGATCGAGGATCTCAGTGACCTGCCGAAAAACAAAAGGCCCTTCCTGGCCGTGGCCGGATGCCTCCCCGGCCGTTACGGCATCGCCGACCTCAGGGCGGAACTGCCGGAAGTGGACCTCTGGCTGCATACCGACGATATCGATACCTGGGCGGATCAGCTGATCCGTGCCCTCGGTCTGGAATCCGTCGGCCCCGGACGCCTGCTCAGCACCGGTCCGTCCTACGCATGGCTGAAGATCGGCGAAGGTTGCCGACACAACTGTTCCTTCTGCGCCATTCCCTCCATCCGCGGCAAATACGCTTCCGAAGATGCCGACAAGCTGGTGACCGAAGCCTCGGCACTGGTGAACGACGGCGTCAGGGAGCTCATTCTCGTGGCGCAGGACGTCACCGCCTACGGCACGGATTTCGGCAAGGATCCGCGTTTTCTTCTGGAACGTCTGCTGGCCCTCGACGGTCTGGAACGTCTGCGCCTGCTCTATCTTTATCCCGGCGGACTCACACGCGACCTGCTCCGCTTCCTCAAGGAAGCAGGCAAGCCCTTTGTCCCGTACTTCGACATGCCTTTGCAGCATGCCCATCCGGACATACTCAGCCGTATGGGCCGCCCCTTCTCCGGCAATCCCCAGGAAGCCGTGGACCGCATCCGGGACGTTTTCCCTGACGCAGCCCTGCGCACGACCATGATGGTGGGCTTCCCCGGAGAAACCGACGAACATTTCCGCACGCTCATGGACTTTGTGGAAAAAAACCGCTTCCACCACATGGGTGTGTTCGCCTTTCAGCCTGAAGACGGCACCGTTGCCGCTTCCATGCCCGACCAGATCGACGATGACGTCAAACAGGCCAGAAAGGATGAACTCATGGAACTGCAGAGCGGGATCAGCGAAGAAATTCTCGCCGGATACGCCGGTCAGCGCATGGAAGTGCTGGTCGATGACAGTTCCGAAGAGTGGCCCGGTCTTCATACCGGCCGCACATGGTTCCAGGCTCCCGACGTGGACGGTCTGACCTACATCAGCGGTCCGGGCGTGGAAAACGGCGCCATGGTGGAAGCCGATATCGTAGAGACCAGGGAGTACGACCTCGTGGCCCTGGCCTGAACAAAGGAGTACTATGCGAAAAATACTGCTCTTTATTTTCTGCTCGCTCTTTCTTGCCTCCTGTGTTGCCTCCTCGGGCGCTCCGGACGACATCAGCGGCGCATGGGTGGACGAGCAGGAGCGCCTTTATTTTCTGGATGAGGACGGTTCTCTCGGCATTCCCGGCCAGACAGCCCTGTCCGGCGTCCGCTGGACACTGAGCAACGGTGTTCTCACCCTTTCCACCATGGACAGTCCCGGCGGGGAGATTCGTCGTCAGAAGCTCGTCCTGCAACAGATCCGCGGCGGTCAGATGACATTCACCGATGCCGACGGCTCAACCGTGGTATGGAAAAAAAGCAGGACAAAAGTCGGCAGACTGGAAGGTTCGCTTTTCTACCGTGAACGCATGGCCCTTCCGCCGGAGGTTGTCGTCAGCGTCCAGCTCTATCCCCTGCATTCCCCCATTCCCGTGGCAACGTGCATCATGCCGACCTCCGGAAACGGCAAGCTGCACTTCCGCATCTACTATCTGGAACAAACCATCAGCGGTCAGGTACGACTGGCGGCCTCCGTCCTGCACAGCGGAGAAACGCTCTTTGCCACGCAGACCGACGAAATCATATCCATTCCCGGAACGCCGAACATTCTGGTCTACCGGACCATGCCCGGAGAACATCAGCTGCCTCCGCTTCAGACTCCCGCCACCTACAAGGGAACGATGAAGAGTTCGGGCAAGGACATCACCGTCCACCTTTATCTTGAAAACGGCGGGATCGCCCTTCTCACGCAGGACGGCGACCGCAACCAGTACATGGGAACGTGGATGGAGCGGGACAGAAACCGCACCATTGAAATCACCCGCGGTGCACTCAAGCCGGTGACCGCCACGCGCGAGGCAGGCGGAGGTCTTCTTCTGAACGGTCTGTCCGCTCAGCCGATGTACCCTGGCCTTCCAAAGGCTTTCTCCTCGAGGGGGAACTCAGAAATCAGGGCGGCAAGCCCGTCTTTTCCGAATGCAATTCCCAGAGGGACATTCCCATTCAGACTTCCGGCAGAGGGTATGACCAGCTCAGTCACATCATGCAGGAAAACGGCAACGCCTCCGTCGTGCTGGAAGGACGGATGCAGGACGGCCACCTGGAAGCCTCCAACGTCTTTCTCGTCAGAAAGGGCGGCGTCTGCTCCACGGATAACTATGCTTCCGCGCCTCTTCTCCAGACATACTGGCGTCTGCGTGAACTTGACGGAAAGCCGGTCGAGCTCTATCCCGAACAGCCCGAACCTCACCTCATCCTGCGCGACAACGGGCAGGCATCCGGGTCCGACGGCTGCAACAACTTCTTCATGAACTGGAAGCGTAAGGGTGATGCCATGAGCTTTTCCGCCGGAGGCTCCACTCTGCGCATCTGTCCGCAGGGAGAAGAACAGGCCCGTGCCATACACGACATGTTTTCCCGTGTGGATGAATGGGACATCAACGGTTCCATGCTGGAGCTGCGTTCCAAAAACAGCATCGTCTCCGTTTTCGAAGCCGTGAAGATGTAAGGTCCGACGCCGACAGGACACCAGAATTCCACGATGTCCGGCATAAAAAAACGGTTACGGAATATTCCGTAACCGTTTTTTTATGCCGTTCGCATGTCCGAGCCCTGCCGACCGGAATCCGGAACATCATACCGGAAATCCCGGCAGAGCGCCTGTTCAGTGACGGACAGAACTCCTACAGGGAGCAGAGATAAGGATCATCCTGCATGAGATAGTTGCGGACATAATCGTCCACGCCTTCTTCCAGAGAATGGAACTTCACCGGGCAGTGTTCGCGTTCCAGCCAGGACATGTCGGCTTCGGTGAAGTACTGATACTTCCCCTTGAGGTGATCGGGCATATCGAAGTATTCGATATCCACGGGACGATCCATGGCCGCGAACACGGCCTTTGCCAGATCGTTCCAGCTGCGGGCACGACCCGTGCCCACGTTGAAGATGCCGTTGCAGGAAGGAGTTTCCATGAACCAGCGCATGAGGGCCGCGCAGTCCTTGGAATACACGAAGTCGCGCACGGACTCGCCGTCCCCGTACTGAGGATTGTCCGAGCGGAACAGGCGGATCTTTCCGGTCTCCTTCACCTGAGGCACGGCACGGCAGACCATGCTCATCATGCTGCCCTTATGGTACTCGTCGGGACCGTACACGTTGAAGAACTTGAGGTTGACCACTTCACCGAGCAGCTTGTGCTGCATGCACCACAGATCGAAGAGTTTCTTCGAATAGCCGTACATGTTCAGCGGACGAAGCTTCGGCATGATGTCCAGAGAATCGGAAAAGCCCAGTTCGCCGTCGCCGTACGTGGCGGCGCTGCTGGCGGTGATGAAGCGTGCTCCCGCCTCAAGAGAGGCAAGACAGAGTTCCACCGTATAATGGAAGTTGTTCTCCATGAGAAAATCGGCATTGCGTTCGGTCGTGGACGAACACGCCCCCATGTGAATCACGCATTCCACACCTTCCAGCTTTTTGCCGGAACGAAGCTGCTCAAGGAACTTATCGCGATGCATATAGTTGCTGTAGCGCAGGTGGGAAAGATTTTTCCACTTTTCCGTGGAGGCAAGATTGTCCACCACCAGGATGTCATCCACGCCCTGCCTGTTCAGCTCCCATATCATGTTCGCGCCGATAAGACCGGCGCCTCCGGTAACGATAATCATTCGTGCCCCTTCAATGTGGCCCTCGTGGTCTGAACGAGGGTGATGCTTCCGTCGGCATTATGCCGCGCGTCTATGCCGAACATGATGACGGTATGCAGAAGCGGACGTCCGAACAGAAAGTCCAGCATCTCCTTCTGCACCTTGCCCTTTTCCATGACGAGTTCACGGAAGGCCCTGTCGTATTCCACCACTTCCACAAGGGCTCGACGGGCGGCTTCCTGTTCCTCAAGGTGGGAAGCCAGCTCGATGAGCGCCGCGTAATTGCAGCGGGCCTCGTGCGCTTCCACGGAATCCATGAGCCACTGGGGCGCATGGAGAAGTTCCAGTATGGCTCTGCGGTCCAGTCTGTCCTCTCCCTGCATGGAAAGGAGCGCCGCCGGATCATCGCAGAACAGGGCACGGCATTCCGCAGGATTCCTGTCGTGAATGAAACAGCGGTTGTCCCCCATGAGAAAACGGCAGGTCCAGTCATCAGGACGGGAACCGTAGGGAGGGGCGATTTTTACTATCTCTTCAGGCAGCGGCACGACATGTTCGTTGGACGTATCCCGAACAAGCTCGCCCGCGCGGAACGTGCAGAGATCCTGCAGCTGAAGCACGCCGTCCGTCAGAAGCGGCGCATCTTCCCTGTGAAGTGCCGGACCGCCCTTGCGGCAGCAGGTTCCGCACTGGCGGCACTGATGATTTTCGCTCATGATATCCTCTCCAGAGCGTTTCCGTTATATCTGTTGCAGCCGTCCGGCTGCTTCTCATACGCAGGCAGGGCGGCCGCGTTTCGTGACCGCCCTGCCGGAAATCCGGGCGGTATGCCCAGCATACGACAGTATCAGCTACCGGTCGATCCCCTTATACAGCCGAAGCCGCTTTATCTTCACACGGCGGTACTGCATGTGGGTCTCCAGCATGTTCTTCTGCTGATGCAGCTCATGAATCTCCTGGGGAAACACTATTCCCTTCTCCACATCCTCGGCATTCATGAGTTCCCGTATCCTTCTGTCGCACTCTTTCTGCACCGCGCCGATGACGTCCATCTGGGCTTCAAGCTCAGAAATCGTCTCCGGCAACGGGTTCAGGAGGAAGCTCTCCATAGACTCCCTGGGCGATGACTCTTCTGCGCGAGGGTTTTGCATCTTCGGCCTCCTGCTCGACTTTGCGTTTCAGTTCAGGACGGGGCAACGTGTTGTACATGTTCCAGAACGCCGGGAAAAGACCCGTCATCACACCGGGAT
This sequence comes from bacterium, assembly GCA_037303805.1. Classification (GTDB taxonomy): domain Bacteria; phylum Desulfobacterota; class Desulfovibrionia; order Desulfovibrionales; family Desulfovibrionaceae; genus Mailhella. The sequence goes on from JAXVQY010000213.1 coordinate 11,023, forward strand.
TGGAAAGATGCAGGTTCGGCTTCAAAAACGCACCGAGAGCATAGGCCATGGCCCACTGAGCGGAAGGCGCCACCCAGGAACCGGGAACCGTTTCCTCCACGGAAACAAGCACGCCGTCCTTTTCCTCCACACCGCAGCGGGAAAGAAAAGCCGTGACGAGATGACGGTCTTCTTCGGAAAGTTCCGGAAGAGAAACCTTTGCGCCTTCATGAACGGCGGCGGCCATGATGACCGTACACAACGGAAGAAGCTCGGGGCAGCGTGCAAGCACGTCCTTCATGACCTCGGGCGCAGGAGCGGCGGTCTCACGTTCCTTGCCGGTGCATTCCACCTTCTGCGAACCGTACTTCACATTGAGTCCGGCCCCGCGCAGAATCTTTTCCACAAGCGCACAGGCAGGGCTGCTGCCCCACACACCTTCCAGAACGGCGCGGCCGCCGTTGAATCCGGGGAACATGAGCACCGTGGCGGCGACGGAAGCATCCATGGGGATCACGGGCTGAGCCGGAACACTCACTTCCCCGCGTTCCACGGCAAGACTGCGGCCGTCACGAACCACCTTCATGCCGCAGCCGGAAAGCACATCCAGAACCAGAGGCAGAAGACGAGGTTCCTTTTCGGGGAGCGTCAGGGTGCAGCCCGTCTCCCAGAAAGGAGACGCCAGCACGAGCGCAGCCGCGAAATCTTCCGGCAGATCATCGGCCAGACGGATTTCCCGGGGAAGCAGACCGGAACATTCCATACGTACGGGCAGACCGTCCTGAGAAGGAATGACGTTGGTCAGACGAACGCCGAGCTGAGGCAGGAAATGGCGAAGAGGAGCTATGTCGATGAAACGCAGAGAGCTGTCGCCGGTCAGCTTGAGTCTTGCAGGCATACCCACGCACAGGGCGATGACGAGCCAGAGATTGAAGGCGTCGTCCCCGATATGGATCACCTTGTCCATGTTGCGGGAAAGTCCCTTGCCGCCGCGGCTCTGCACATCGCCGTTCTCTTCCCACCAGAGCTGACCGCCGATCTGATTCAGGGCCTTGACGCCGCTCACCACGGCGTCGGTCAGAGGCACGCGGGAAACGCGGGTCACCTGACCTGCGGCTGCGGCCACGGCCAGCCAGCAGCGGGCGGCCACGGTATCGGACGGAGCGGGAATCTGAATATCCACCGCCTCTCCGTTGGGAGAAAGATTGTAATATCCCTGTTCTTCCTCCATGCGGGTCAGAGGCTCGATGGTCTGAAGCAGCATGAAAAGATCGCGGGACAGACGGTTGTCGCGGGCAAGACGGGCAGCCTTGCTTTCCCATGCCGTGCGCAGCGCCTTTTCCGTCTCGGGAGCAAGGCGTCCGCCGCGACGCAGGCGGGCGAGCATCTGGGCACGACGTACCACAAGATGCAGGATCTCGTTGTCCATATCCATGAGTGCACCGAGATCGCGTCCCTTCGAAGGTCCTCGATCACCGCGCGGACGGAAACCGTCCTTTTTGAATTCTCTGCGCCCTTCACGGCGCTCATCATCACCGCGTTCAAAACGACGCGGGCGGAAATTGTCCGAATGGTCCTGACGGCGGCCGTCACCGCGTTCGCCGTCGTTTTTCCTGAAGGAACGCCTGGCGAAATCCTTTCTGTCCTCGCCCCTATTGTCCATGTCAAACCTGCTTTGCTCTGTGCGTGGCGCGTCGGCAGGCGCGCACGTCGTTTCAAAAGGGGCGGAAAAGCGAAGCCGACGCCCCGGATGATCACCCCGCAACACCGACTTTTCTCTCGGGAAAAGTCGCGGTGAACAGGCATGATATCTCTATTGCACACGTCCGGCAAGTCTTTTGGACGCCCCTCCCCCGCAAGGTCTTCACGGCATGCGGCCAAGCGGCTATACTGCTCTGCACCCCGCGCAAAAAAGCTCTTTGACGCGACCATGAATCCCAAAGACAAGGAACAAGTATGGAACAGTTTACGCCCTTCGACAGGATCTTCCAGTCCTGCGGCCGGATATGGCATATCCGCCGCGCCGACATGGACAAGCTCTGGGCCGCCATGGACCAGAGGGACGGAGAGGAGGCACGTCTCCCCTACTGGAATGAAATCTGGCCCTCATCCCTCGCTCTGGCCGGATGGCTGGCGGAAATGCAGGACGATCTTCAGGGAAAGGCCTGTCTCGACATGGGCTGCGGGCTGGGCTTCACGGCACTTCTCGGACGCTGGCTCGGTGCCGACGTCACCGCCATGGACTATGAACCGGAAGCGCTGAAATACGCCGAAATCAATGCGGTGCTCAACGGCATCGAAGGCGTACGCTTCGAGGTCATGGACTGGCGCAAGCCTACGCTGCCCCCCGCCTGTTTCGATCGCATCTGGGCCGGCGACATCATGTACGAAAAGGAATTCGCCGATCCCATAGCCGCCTTCCTCGCACTCATGCTCAAGGACGGCGGCCGTGCCTGGATCGCCGAACCCGGCAGAGATATTTTCCATCATCTCATCGACACGCTTCCCGCGCACCGGCTCCGTCACAAGCGTATATGCAGCCTGCCGATCTCACCGCTTACCGAGCAGGACGTCCCTGTTCCCGTGACGATATGGGAAATCGCAAAATGACGAGCTCTCGTCTGCGGAGTGAGCAGTACCGGCCCGCTGATGCCTTTCATCCGAAAAAGATGATGCGGACGAAAAGTACTTCTGCTTATGCGGAGAAAACGGTCCAGAACGTTTCTTTTCCGGTCTTCGGAAGTTTCGTTAAGTTCTATTGGTAAAATAAAGTTAGACTGATAAAATATCATTTTCCACCGAGGGAAGCGGCCATCATGGCCGCCACTTCCCCCGGTGTTTTGGTATCCACGTCTATGGTCAGACCGTGCACGACCGAGTACCGGGGCAGCTTTTCCAGACTCCGGGGCAGCACGCCGGGGCTTCTTCTTCCTCCGGCAATATCCTGCTGAAGATGAGCCCTGAGAATTTCTTCCGATGCCGTGAGGGTAAACAGAGAAAAACGGGTATGGGAAAGATCCAGCCTGTGCAGGATGTCCTCCACCACGGAGGAATCATCCATGACCCAGCAGAAAATGACGTACCGGTAAGCCGAACAGTGCAGAAAGCTGTTCAGAACATACGCGATGTTGCCGAGTACCATGGCTTTGGTTTCGTCGTTGACCACAAAGGGATGCATGTTCCAGCACCAGTCTCCGTCCAGAAATACCGACGGAGAAAGAAGCCGAAGCAGCTCACGGCAGGTCGACGTCTTCCCTATTCCCATGGTGCCGTTGACGAAAACAAGTTCCTTTCGGTCCACGATCCGCCTCCCCCTGTCTGCCATTTTTCCTGTCCGAACGTTTTTGAAAACGATACGCTGCCGTCTTTCTGACAAAAAGGGGAGCCAAGCTCCCCTTTTTGTCGGATACCGCTACACTGCCGGCCGAAAACGACGATGAAACGTCCCGGCTCGACGGCGTCATCTCTTCTGTGCTTCTATCGCACGAACATGGCATCCCCGTAGGAGAAAAAGCGGTACTTTTCCTTTACCGCCTCGGCGTAGGCATCCAGAATGCGTTCTCTTCCGCAGAGCGCGGCCACCAGCATGATCAGAGAAGACTGCGGCAGATGAAAATTGGTGATGAGGTGATCCACTACCCGGAACGTGAATCCCGGATAAATGAAAATATTGGTCCAGCCGTGCCACCCACCGTCGGGAATCTCTCCGCCGTTCTGCGCAGCGCATCCTTCCAGCGTTCGGCAGGATGTGGTTCCCACGGCGACAACGGGACGCCCGGAAGCCTTTGCCTCTCGAATGACCGCAGCGGTTTCCGGTGATATTTCGACATATTCGCTGTGCATGGGATGTTCCCGGATATCCTGCTCACGCACGGGACTGAAGGTTCCGTACCCGACATGAAGCGTGACTTCCGCCCAGCCTATGCCTGACTGACGAAGTTTTTCCCTGAGCTCGTCGGTAAAATGCAGACCCGCCGTCGGGGCGGCAACACTGCCGGATTTTTCTCTGTCGGCGTACACGGTCTGATAGCGGGACATATCCTCGCTGCTCTGCTCGCGCTTGATGTACGGAGGCAGAGGCAGTTTTCCTATACGCCGCATGCACTCCACCAGATCGCCCTTCCAGTGCAGCATGACGTCATGCTGGCCGAATTCCTTTCTCTTCAAAACTTCGGCAGCAATACTGTCGCCGAAGGTGAGATGGTCGCCGATATGAATGCTGCGGGAAGGACGGAGCAGCACTTCCGCCTGAGCCCGACTCCAGCCGTCCGTTTCAGCAACGGCGCAGGCCTTGAGCAGAGGAGGAGGCGTGAGCAGCAGAAGCTCCACCTTTCCGCCCGTCGGCCGGTTTCCGAAAAGACGGGCAGGAACCACACAGGAATTGTTGGCCACAAGCAGAGCGCCCTCCGGAAGAAAATCCGGAAGGTGGGAAAAGGCGGAGTGAATATTTCTGCCGCTTGCCCGATCCAGAACCATGAGACGCGAAGCGCCGCGTTCCTTCGGAGGATACTGGGCTATGCGCTCTTCGGGCAGATCATAATCATAGCTCGACAGCTGAAAGTCGGATTCGTTCATAGATGTTCCATGCCGCGAGGGCTTGAAAAAGGGACGGAAAGGCTGGCGTTTTCTGCTCTTCAGAAAACGCCAGCCGTCAATGCGGAAAAACGCCTTACTTTTCCGCCACAGCCGTATCGCCGTCAAGCAGAGAACGGGCGCCGGCCACGGTCTGCCGGAATTTCTCCCTTCCGGCAACGGAAACGGGAGCGGAACGGGCGCCGGAAAGACTGTCGGGATTGATGAACTTGCCGTTTTTCATGACGCGGAAATCAAGATGCGGACCGGTAGCCGTGCCCGTCGCACCGACAAAGGCCACCACTTCGCCCTGATCCACTTTCTGTCCGACCTTCAGAGACGAAGCAAAACGGGACAGATGAGCGTACTGGGTTTCGATACCGCCGCTGTGGCGAATGACAAGCGTATTGCCGTAACCGTTTCTCCAGCCCTTGAACGTCACGCGGCCCGCACCGAGGGCCTTGACCGGCGTACCGCGGGGGGCGGCATAGTCCACTCCCTGATGCGGACGGACCTTCCCGAAAATGGGATGTCTGCGATGCATGGTATAGCCCGAACTCACACGTGTGAAATTGAGCGGAGCCTTGAGAAATTCCGTTTCCAGCGAACTGCCGTCGGCGGCAAAATACCGGGGCCTGCCGTTGCCGTCCACGAAGCGGAAGGCCTCGAACGTAGTGCCGTCATTGACGAAGCGGGCGGCCACGATATCGCCGTAGCGGCGGAATTCATCGCCGAGATACTTCTTTTCCACCACCATCTCAAAGGTGTCGCCTTCCTGAACTTCGTTCACGAAATTGATCTGATGGCTGAAGACCTCGGCAAGACGAACGGCCAGGTTGGCGGATTCCCCGGCTTCGGCCATGGCCTCGAACAAGGATGATGTGATGGTACCGCTCACCTTGACGAGCTTCGTTTCAAACTCGAAAACATCCACACGAGCTTTGAAACCGTCATCCGTACGTTCGATCACGAGACGGCTTTCTTCATCAATGTCGTAAAAAAGGCGGCTGACCTGCTCCGTGTCCTTGTCGCGCTCCACGCTGAACAGACGACCGGGCATAAGCCGGCTCAGAGAATAGACGGAAGATGCGGCCTTCACGGCCTGATCCGTCTCGTTGTTGTCCAGCCAGCGGAGAAAAAGCGCGCCTGCGCTGTCGCCGCTGCGGACGGCACTGCGGAAGACCTGCGTGCCGCAGCCGGAATCCTCCACCATGTAACGGGAGTCCTCCTCCCACGGCACGGCGTCGGAATAATTCGGAATGCACATGCCCTCCCTGGAGGAAAGGAAAGCACTCAGAGAGTCATCGTATCTGGCGGCGGAATCCCCGTCATTGCCGGAAACTCCCCCCTCATCCAGGAAATCCCTCATCCAGGAAATCCCGCTGCCGAGCGAAGCCAGCTGCTGTTCGGAAACAGGAGGAACATCGGTTCCGCGGGAAAAATCATGAGGCTTCACGGACGAGGAAAAAAGTTCCATTCCCTCGTATTCCGACAGAACACAGGACATATCGTCCTTATCATCGAAAAAAAGAAAAACGCTGCCCGCAGCAAGGGCAGCGCCCAACACGACACAACACAGAGCACGCGCGGACAGCGCACGAAAGACTTGATATTTTTTTATCATAACAACTGAAACTTCACGTCTGATCAGGCAGAGAAAAAAAGCGAATGAAATGTGCCCAGCCAGTATATAACCAAGAAACTGCTTGTTTATGCAAGAGATTTCTGGTAAAAAAATTTATGCGCAGCACTCTGTCCGCGCCGTGCGGAACTTTTCTCGGACAATGTATTTTTTCATTGTATTTCCGTAAGTTGTGCACATTCATCATTCCTGTTTTTGTCAAGACAAAAATTTATCCGTCCACCACGCATGAAAGTTCCTTCCAGCTTCCCGAAAGCCGCAGAAAAGGCCGGAGGCATGACGGGAAAAGACACGCCCTTCATGACCGAACATGCTGTCTGCAACGGAGAGCAGCTCCGTCTGCTGCTTCGGCGACGCCTGGGCAGAAAAACTCCGGACTGGTTTCGTCCTCTTTCCTTCCGTCTGCAGGAGGATTCCGGCGTCCTGACCGTATCCATGCCCCACGAGCTTTTTTTCCGCTGGTATGAAAAACGGGGAAGATCCGCGCTGGAACAGGCCGTCAGAAGTCTGTTCGGCAATCAGACGAGTCTGCGTTACGAATGGCCGGAACAAGTGCGGACGATACGGAATCCTGTCAGGCTGTCCTTGTCCCGAACGACTCGCCCATGCGTGGAACCCGACGGATTCGACGGCTTTCTCCTGAACGGACGCAACAAAGAAACTGTTCTGATGTTCCGGGATGCCCTGCATCGGCAGCCAGCGCCTCTTCTGCTTCGCGGTCTGCCGGGCACGGGAAAAAGTCATCTTGCCCGCGCGGCCTTCCAGCAGCTGAAAAAGGAATTCCGAGGACAAGTGCTGTTTTTCCCGGGCAGTTTTCTTCTCTCCGAACTTGAGCACACGCCCGGATTTTTCCGGCAGTTCTTCAAGGGCAACACATCCCTTGTCGTCGACGATCTCCAGTTTCTGGAAAAAAATCCGGAAGCGCAGCGGGAACTCGCCGCCATGCTGGACGCCATGACGGGTCGGGCTTTCTTCATCGGCACCCTTTCTGCGGACGGCATGCTCATCCCCGAACTTTACGACAGGCTTTGTTCGTATCTGTCACTGTACCTGCCCGAACCGGATCTCGACATACGCATGCGTTTTACGCAGGACCTGATGGAGCGTAAAGGTCTTCCCGAAAATCGGGATACGGCCCTCCTCCTGGCCCGCCGCTGCCTTCGACTGAGACACCTACAGGGCGTGCTCGAACATCTGACGAGACGTTACGAACAAAACGGCAGTCTCCCTTCTCAGGATGATCTGGAAAGTCTTCTGGAACAATCAGGTGCTTCCGTGCCCGTGGATGTGGATTCCATCCTTGCAGCCGTAGCCTCCAGCTGCGGCTGTACCGCGGCCCAGCTTCGTGAAAATACAAGAAACAAACAACTTGCACGTCCTCGTCAGATAGCCATGTATCTGTGCCGAAGACTGCTCGGTGAATCCTATCCTTCTCTGGGGCGCATTTTCGGTGGAAAAGACCACAGTACCATCATGTATGCTGTGGAAAAAATTGAAAAACTCAAAGTTACGAACAAAGATGTGCACATCCTGGTCACAAAGCTGACGAAACAGTGCGCAAACAGCGTTCCCGGAGGCTCCATTCCCTTCTGAATGTGCATCCTCTTCCTGACGGTTCTTGTTTTTGTTCCTATAATATTCCATAAAAACAAATGGTTACACTTGTTAGGAACAAACGGACGGCATTAAACCTTCTACTACAAGGAAAAGACATGTATTTAACCGTAAAAAAGGAACAGATCATCGAAGGCCTGCAAAAGGCGGCATCCATCATTCCGAGTAAGGCCGGAGCGGCGTATCTGCGCTCCATCTGGCTTCAGGCCGTCAAAACGCCCGAAGGCGACAGGCTTACGATCATGTCCACCGATGTGAACATCGAATTCACGGGCACGTATCCTGCGGACATCAAGGAAGAAGGAACGGCCGGTGTCAACGGTCGTGCGTTCGTCGAACTCCTTCGCCGTCTTCCCGGAGGAGACATCAGTCTCCGCCTGGATGAGGAATCCCATATCCTCTCCGTGGAACAGGGCCGCAGATCCTATAAACTTCCCACGGTAGACCCCGTATGGTTCCAGCCTCTTCCTCCCTTCCCTGAAGAAGGAGCCGTGCTCTGGTCCGGCGACTTTTTCCAGGACATCATCGACAGAGTGGCTTTCTGCATCAGCGATGACGACAGTGCCGAAGGTCTGGCCTGTCTCTATCTCAAGGCCGGAGACGCCGGAAAGGTAGACGTGTGCGGTCTGAACGGACATCAGTTCGCCATGGTACGTTTCATCAATGACGAACTCGCCCGTCTTCTTCCTGAAAACGGACTGCTCATTCAGAAAAAATACGTCAACGAACTGCGCAAATGGCTCGGCAACGACGAAGTCATGCTCAACATCAGCGAACGCCGTTTCCATATCCGTACCGGTTCCGGCAGCGAAACGCTGAGCATTCCCCGCAGCGCGAATTTCAGCTATCCCGATCATCTGAGCTTTCTGGCACGGCTGGACGGCGACAATACCTCGCAGCTGGACGTCGACCGCCGTGAAACGCTGAATGCTCTCGATCGTCTGCTCATCTTCAACAACGACAGCGACCGCTGCACCTATTTCCGCTTCTCTCCGCAGGAAGTGGAGCTTTCCGCTCAGGGGCAGGAAACGGGTTCCGCCACGGAGCATCTGGAAGGCTCCTTCAAGGGTGATCTTGAGGTCATTGCCTTCCCCACCCGCAGCCTCATGGATATTCTCGGACATTTCCAGTCCGCCAGTCTGCATTATGTGTTCACCGGTGCCGAAGGTCCGTGCGGCATCACCGGTTCCGACGATGCGGAATATACCGTCATTCTCATGCCCATGAAGATTGCGGAATCCTCCTATTACACCGAAGAGGAATAAAGCCTTCCGGCGACGCTCCGGAGGTATGAGGACGGTCCGTCCAGTCTCTGCGAAGGGGCTGGACGGACGACATGTCCGGTTTAGAGCCGTCAGAAGCCTGTCTGAGCCGATTTAGGCCTCCGGCCCATCCCCTGCACGGGGATTTGAATTTTTCACGGTTTCGTGTATACTGAAAAACTCTTGATGTCCCGGAATCCTCGGGACCAACAAAAATATCATTCAGGAATTCCCATGACCCAGGAAAATCTTCGGTCCGGCAAGACCTCCTATGACGCTTCCGCCATTACGGTCCTGGAAGGTCTGGCGGCGGTCCGCAAACGCCCGGCCATGTATATAGGCAGCACGGACAGCCGTGGTCTTCACCATCTTGTCTATGAAGTGGTGGACAACTCCATCGATGAAGCCATGGCCGGCTTCTGCAACAAGATAGAAGTCATTCTGCACATGGACAACAGTGTCACCGTGCGGGACAACGGCCGCGGCATTCCCGTCGACATACATCCGAAACTCCGTATCCCCGCCGTACAGGTGGTCATGACCAAGCTGCATGCCGGCGGCAAGTTCGACAACAATGCCTACAAGGTGTCCGGCGGTCTGCACGGCGTCGGCGTTTCCTGCGTGAACGCGCTTTCCTCCTGGCTGGAAGTCACGGTCAGACGTGACGGCAAGCGCTGGCGTCAGCGTTATGAACGCGGCGTTCCGGTTACCAAGGTGGAACCTCTCGGCGATGCGGAAGGACACGGTACGACCGTACATTTTCTGCCGGACGAGGAAATTTTTGAAACCACCGTCTATTCCTTCGACATTCTGAAGAAGCGTTTCGAGGAGCTGGCCTACCTCAACAAGGGACTGACCATCATCTGCAACGACGAGCGCACCAACGAGACGCATACCTATCACGCCGAAGGCGGCCTCGAGCAGTTCGTGAAGGATCTGAACAGCAACG
>JAXVQY010000214.1:0-2824 GCA_037303805.1 bacterium
TTGCCTGGGAATGGACACTCGACACCACCCGCAGTGCCAAAGCCGCCGCCGGAGGTTCGGGCAAGGTGAACGACGGCGAGACTTCCTCCGACACGTCCGAAGAATGTCGTATCTGGAGGCCGGTCATCAGCCGCAGAAGCAGGGAACGTGCCAAGGCCTTCTGTGATAAGGCGACTGCATTATTTACGGATAAATTCAAATCTTGATTTAACTTATCTAAAAGTCCTATGGTTTACTGCATGGCTTTCGGCAGCCTGTCTCTTTTCTTACAGCGGCAGCAGGAGTTATGCGATGAACCGTTTTTTCCGTAATGCGCGCCTTTCCGGTGTGCTGAGTCTTCTCTTCCTTATCACTCTTCTCTTCCCCATGTTCCGGGCGCAGGCCGAAGGCTTCGCCATCATGGAAAACAGCGCACGCGGCATGGGTCTTGCAGGCGGTCTCATCGCACGCGGCGGCGACCCCTCCACTCTTGCCTATAATCCTGCGGCCATGACGCTCCTTGACGGGACCCAGATGCAGGCCAACCTTGCCGTATCCCAGTTTTACTGGGGTGTGGACACGAGAGACTACGCAGGTAACGACACAGGCAACTTTCACAGCGCACACCAGACCTGGCCTATTCCGTCCTTCTATGTAACGCATCAGATCAACGACAAATTGTGGTTCGGCCTGGCCTCATTCACCCGCTTCGGCCTCGGAGTAAAATATCCCAACGAATGGCCCGGAGGCTATAATCTCCAAAGTGTCCAGCTGATTACAAACTCTCTGAATCCCAGCATTGCCTACAAGATCAACGATCATCTTTCCGTTGCCGCCGGTGTGGAAATGATGACGGCATCCATGCAGATGCGCAAAAATCTCAGTCAGAACCAGCAGCTGGCGCCCTACATTCCCTTCCTGGGAGATCCCGGCGATGTAAACATCAACGGACACGGCGTTTCTTTCGGCGGCAACGTGGCTCTGCACGCCAGAATCAATGATCAGTGGTCTCTCGGCCTTACCTATCGTGCCCCCATGAGTCTCAAGGTCAGCGGCAAAACCCGTTACGACCGACAGCTCGGTCAGCTGAGCCCCGCCTTCAATCTGCTTCAGAACTCCCATCTGCGCGGTACTCTTCATCTGCCCGATTCCATCGGCTTCGGTGTCGCCTATAAGCCCGTGGAGAATCTCAGCTTCGAAGCCGATGCCGTGTACACGCTCTGGAGCCGCTTCCGCGACTTCAACATGCACATGAAAAATCCCGTAGACGACGATATGAACACCGACAGGCATTGGAGAAACAGCTGGACGCTCGGCATATCCGCCGAATACAAGCCCGTAGACTGGATGGCCCTGCGCCTCGGCTTCATGTACGAGACTTCCCCCATGAATCTCGGCAACGCCGACTACATGGTTCCATCCAACGGCCGCAACTACTACACGGCGGGCATAGGTTTCTTCTATGAGAACTGGACGTTCGACATCGCATACATGTACATCCATAATCATGTACTCGATTACACGGATGCCGCACTACTGAATCCCGAAAGCGGTATTGTGCCCGGACACACGACACATCCCCATGCCCACAACTTCGGCATAGGCATAGGTTATAAATTCTAATACACCAAGGCTGCGGAGCCGGTACACGACATTCCCCATAAAGCGGTATGCCTCCGCTTCATGAGTCCATGAACTGCGACCGATTCCGGCACGACATGACCAGAAAAAAAGCCCGGAGAAGAAACATTCCACACGGACCTGTTTTTTCTCCGGGCTTTTACATCTCAGAAACAATAATCGAGTCAGACTTTCACGCCTCCGACTGTCCGGCCAACAGTTCCGCAAAAGCTCTGAGCTTGTCAGCGTCATAGAAATTCACCATACGAAGCGGTACGGTGGCCACCTCCCCGAACTCTCCGTCATCCTCCATCTCGAAAAACAGCAGCACCACATCCCACGGAGCGAAGCAGCGCGACCCGTCGGGCATGTCCAGCCCCTCTCCGGCCAGTGCAAAGCAGAATGCGGAAAACTTCCCGGCACCCGTACGATACGGCCCGGAAATCATGGCGCAGCGCCCGTCATACTCTGCATATTTCTCGGCAAAGGAACGATACAGTTCCTCCATCTGAGGATCGGAATACGGAGGAGTCAGTGCCGCCAGAGACTCACAGTACGGAAGGTAGTAATCTCTCGCGCAGAACATATCCGTCCAGGGTTCCTTGCCCGAAGGCGAAGAACTCTGCACGGCCTTTTCCTCCGCCATAACTATGAAGGGAAGATAGCTGTCCTTTTTATCAAAAAGATTTTCAGGAAAAGCCTTGAGCGTGCAGCTGTCGCCTTCCTGACGAAGAAAAACGCGGACTTTATCTCCCTGACTGAACAGCCCCTTCACGTCCTCAGTCGCCACGGCACGCACCATCAGGGGGAACCTTCCCCACAGACTGGGCCGCATGGGTTCAATCATGGCATAAGGTCCCACCGATCCATAGAATGCAGCAATCTCCTCCAGGGAAAATTCCTCGCCTTCCTTCACATGTTCCCATCCGTTGAACGCCATGGCAACTCCCGACTTTCCTTGTGTATAAATTATCATCAGGTCGAGTTCCGGAGCTCCACCCGATTTTCTGCCCGTCTCTGCCTCACTCCAGTCCGAAACCGCGCCGTCCTGATAAGATTGAGTTCAAGGACTCTCTCATTGACGGTGCACCGGTTCAGACTTTCCGAATCATCAGGCCTGCCGAGAAGCCTGAACGGCTTCCTAAAAACATCTGACGGTATTTTCTTATAGAAAGGGGCCCCACCGGCATAGCCGGTGGTTCCTCTTGTGCGCCTGTAAGGCTTT
>JAXVQY010000215.1:0-5487 GCA_037303805.1 bacterium
AAGCAGGGAGACGTGTGGGCGCTTGGCGTTCACAGGCTCATGTGCGGCGACTCCACTTCCACCTCCGACATCGCCACGCTCATGGCAGGCGAGAAGGCGGACATGGTCTGGACCGACCCGCCTTACAATGTGGACTACAGCAGCAAGGCCGGAAAAATCAAAAACGACAAGATGACGCCGGAAGAATTTGACGTGTTTCTTCGGCGGCTCATGCTTTCTGCCTATGACCTGCTCGCCGATGGTGGAGCCATATATGTCGCCCACTCCGAGGCCGGCGACGGCATGGCGTTCCGCAAGGCGTTCAAGAGTGCGGGCTTCAAGCTCTCCTGTTGCCTTATCTGGAAGAAAAATGCTCCGGTCCTGGGCCGCGGCGACTACCACTGGCAGCACGAACCGATTCTGTACGGCTGGAAGCCCACGGGAAAGCATCGCTGGCACGGTGACCGCAAGCAACGGTCGTTCTTCGAGCACTATGCCGGAGAAGTGGTGCAGAAGGTGGGCGACAACGTGTACCAGGTGGCCAGCGGAGACTCCATTCTCCGGTTCACCGGCACCAACATCATGGTGGAAGACCTGGCCAGCACCATCATCTCGGTTCCCAAGCCGCAGAAGTCTGAACTTCACCCCACCATGAAACCCGTGGCGCTGGTGGAACGCATGGTGGCCAATTCTTCCCCCAGAGGCGGACTTGTGGTGGACGTGTGCGGCGGCTCCGGGACAACGCTCATTGCCGCGGACAGGCTGGCCAGACGGTGCAACATCATGGAATTTGACCCGAAGTACGCCGACGTCATCATCCGGCGCTGGCAGGAACTGACCGGCGGAACGGCCATCCATGCCGTGACCGGTGAACCTTTTACGCTCAGCGAGGCTGACCATGACTGAAGATATCGACCTGCTGGACCTGGTGGAAAAGAGCAAGGCCAATGATCTCGCCTTTCTGCTCAAGGCAAAGGAACAGAGTAAGGCCCGCATGAAGCAGAACCCCACCCCGGACAACATTTCCGCTTTTCGGCGGGCAAGGGCCGCGGTGGAAGAAGAATCCCGGCGCATCCAAGGAGGCTCGACGGCCATGAAGATTTTCAAGACGCAGCTTGATGCCTGCACGTTTCTGCGCGACTCCGGGTTCAAAATCAGCAAGAGCGCGTTCAACCGCGACGTGGCAGCGGGCAAGGTGAGCAAGAACGGCGACGGATATTTTGAGGAATCGGCGCTGCTTGGTTACGCGGCGGCACATCTTTCCCCTCTTGCCCAGCTGGAAAACCGCGCCCTTGCCGAGGCTTCCGCCGATAGGATTTCGGCCGACGCCAAGCTGAAAAGCTATAGCGCAGAACGTGCCCGCCTGAAGCTGGAAAAGGAAATGGGCCTTCTCATGCAGAAAACCGAGCATGAGGAAGACCTTGCCTCCCGTGCGCTCTTCTTCCGGAGAGAGATTGAAAACTTCGGCAGGAGAAAGGCCGGCGAGCTCATCCTGCTGGTTCATGGGGACGAAAAGTTCCTTCCTCAGTTTCTGGAGTGGTGGGACAGGGAAACCGGGGACTGGATGGATGCCTGGGCGGCGGACAGAGAATTCACGATTCAGAACGAAAACAGAGAAGACTCGGAGGAACAGGAATGAAAGCTCCCGACACCTCGCTTGAAAAACAGCTGTCTTTTATTGTGAGTGGATTGAAGGACGGCAATATTGGATTTGCCATGACTCAGGATATCGCAAAGCAGCTCGTGGAAGACGAAAAAGACGCGCACATTGTAAAGCTTCTTTTTGATGAAATCATCAGCCTGTCCAGAACAAATCTGGCCGTCTCCTGTCCTTTTCTTCACCTGAATAAAAAACTTTAGGAACAGCACATGGACACCTTTCGCTTCACCGCCGGCGAGCAGGACATCTTCCGCCGCCGTCCCTACACCCCCCTTTCGGTATGGGCTTCGGAAAACATCATCGTGAAGGACGGCCCCTACGCGGGCAGCTGCTTCCGCCTTGATGTGAATCCATACCTTGCGGGGATCATGGATACGTGGAGCGATCCCCAGGTGGAAGAAACGGACATCTGCGGCTCGGCCCAGACTGGCAAGACCTCCATCCTTCACTGCGCCATCGCCTACTGTGTGGATATGCGTCCCGGCCCTCGTATGCTTGCCATGCAGGACGACGACACCATCAGCAAGGTCATGACGGCCAAGCTTCTGCCCCTGCTCAAGGCTTCCCCGGCCATCCGCGGGAAGCTGGGCAAGGTGCGCTCTTCCTACATCACGTTCCATGACGGCACCGGCCTTTTTCTGGCCAGCGCCATGTCTCCGGGACAGCGAGCCTCCATTTCCATTCAGGATCTGTTTCTGGACGAAGAAGCCCTGTACAAGCAGATTTCCGGCCAGGGCGTGCCCGTGGCGGAATTCATCGAGCGAACCCGAAGCTACAGCGACAAGCGGAAAATCCTGCGCGTGTCGAAGCCCATCGGCGGCGAAGAGTCCTCCATACTGCTGGCACTCTCGGAGTGTGACGAGGTACGACAGTACCATGTGCGCTGCCCGGCCTGCGGCACCTATCAGGTGATGACGGAACAGGGGCTGACGCTGGCGGAAAAGACCTCCAATCCGCAGGAAGTGGAACGGCGCAGACTAGGCCGGTACCGATGCGTCCGCTGCAGCTACCTGTGGAGCGACCATATCCGCGATCAGGCGGTGCAGCACGGCCGCTGGATGGCGGAAAATCCCGTGCCCCGGCCGCGTCGCGTAGGCTTCCACCTGCCGGCCATCCTGAGCAAGGCCGTATCCATTTCCGAAGTGGTGGCGGCAAAAATGCGTGCCGAAGCCTCGGATGCCCCAGCCGTCCGGCAGCAGTACGACAACGGCATCTGGGCGCGGGCCTATAAGGAAGTACAGCTTGAAACCAGTGAAGAGCAGATTCTCTCCCGCATCGATCCTGATCTCCCGGCGCGAACCGTTCCCGGCGACGCCGTGGCGCTTACGGCGGGCATAGACGTGCAGGCCCGCGGCTTCTGGTTCGTTGTGCTGGCATGGCGGCCGGACAAAAGCTCCGCCCTGATAGACTACGGGCGGCTGACGGACTGGGACTCCGTAGGGGCGCTTCTGGAAACGCGTTATCCCTTTGAAGCGGACAGCCCCAGGGCCGGACAGAGCCTTGCCATCTGGCGCGCCGGCATCGACTCCGGCGGTACGCGCACGGATGAAGCCGTGGTGTCCCGCACCGAGGAAGTATACAGTTTCGTGCGCCGGCACGGGGAAAACCGGCTCTTTGCCTGCAAGGGCGCAAGCCGGGAAAGCTACGCTCCGGTTCGGGCTACCAGCATCGACAGAATGCCATCCTCGAAAATCCGCATCCCCGGCGGACTCTGGCTGTACCTGCTGGATACCGGCTATTTCAAGTCGCTGCTGTTCTCCCGCCTTCAGGAGGACGCCCGCCAGCCCTTTACTCTGAACAGGGACACCGACCAGAGCTTTGCCCTCCAGATGACTGCTGAAACGCTTGAGCGCGGCAGGGATGGGAAAATGGTCTGGGTGCGACACCACAAGAACAACCACTACATCGACTGCTGCATGATGGCTTCAGCCTGTGTGGACGACGCCTGGCTGCCCTCCTTCAGCCTCATTCTGGAAGCGTAAATGCAGGCCCGTGCAGCAGCAAAAGGCCCGCATCGGCAGGCGGACTCTGCCGACGGAATAAAACCGCCCCGCAGCCCCCGCATGGAGCGCTCTCTTCCCCAGAGACGGGGACCCTATACCTACTGAGGAAGACCATGAGCCGACAACACAATCTCCTGGTATACGACAGGTCGCGCCGCATGACGGTGGCCGAAGCAGCTCTGTACCTTCGCTGCAGTGAAAGCTGGATTCGCTCTCTTATCAGCATGGGCAAGCTGAAAGCCGTGCGCATCGGTGCAAGAAAGGGCCTGCAGATTTCTCTTGCCAGCGTGAAGGAATATCTCCGGCAGCAGGAGGAAAAGGAATGTCTGGATACCCTGACAAGTGGATAAAACAACTCGCCCCGGTGAGAGTCTGCAGCTCTCACCGGGGCATAAACAAAACGAGTAACATTGCGGAGGATGTGTCATCTCCGGGGAGGGGTGTTGGAGCACTCCCTGCCCCGTTTTTTATGATGCGACAGATTGCGATTTTTTCGGAATAAAGGCCAGCTGCATATTCATGGCATCGGCCACCCCCATAAGGGTTTTCAGAGTAGGATTCCCCGTGGGATTCAAACTCTTGTAAAGCGTTTTCTCATGCACACCTGTTACACGCGCCACTTCATGCAGCCCGCCGAAAGCCTTGGCAATCTGACGAAGCGCCACTAAAAACTCGTCCATTTCCCCTTCAGCAAGACAGACGTTAAGCATATCGGCAGCAAGCTGAGGATCTTTGGCATACATACGCACTGCAACATCATCATAGGGGACTGCCCCTTTCAGTGTACCGTTCATGCGTTTCTCCTCTTGAAGTCGGCCTGATAGGCTCGGGCTTTTTTGATATCTGCGGTCTGTGTCGATTTATCACCAGCCAACAGCAGAATGACCAATGCTCTACCATGATACATATAGTACACACGGTATCCCGGCCCATAATCAAGGCGCATTTCATGCAGTCCGCCATCCAAGCTGTGGTGGTCGCCAAAATTTCCTACAGCGGCCCGCTGGACACGCCTGGCGATCAGCAGTTTGGCCTGCCTGTCCCGTAGGGCATCCATATATTCCTCATAAGGGATGCGGCCGTCTTCTGTCTGATAGATGTGGATTTCGTGTTGCATGGGGAAAATGTAGATTATATTCTACAATCTGTCAAACTTCCCTCTTGACATCTCTCCGAAAATTTAATTCACTGACCGCACGGAGCCTGAGAAACTCCTTCTTGGACGGTCCAGCCATCACCCCGAAAGCGTGGCTATTTTCATGCCCCTGCGCCTGAAAAGCAGCGGCATATCTATCGGCTATTTAAGGCCGGGAGTAGGCTAATAGAATACCCTTCGGGGGAATAGGCCTGGGCGTTCTCTGACGTTTTTCGAGCTCCCGGCCTTTTGTCATATCCGGCAAGAGGCCCATCGAAAAAATCAGAGAGGTGCCTTATGTCCCAGCTTTCCGACCTTCGCATCGGCAAGTCGTTCCCCCAGTTCCTGGACCAGCTGGAAACCATTGAAACCAAAGTCCGCCTTTCTGCGGAGCTCATGGACATCGTCAACGAAGGCGGCCTGGCCAACATTGACGGCGTCTGCCTCATGATGGCCGAAGCTTCCGATTCCCTTTCTTCCATCGTGGACAACCTGAAGGCCATGCACGACAAGCTTCTTCAGGATGCCCGCATGGGCGGCACCTGGGTCATTACGCTCTGCCCTGCCCGCCCGGACGACGCTCCCGCCGCTTCCGAACTGGAGGTGGCCCATGCGTAAACTTCCCGCCTACGATCCGTATCTCGACACCATTCTCTGCATCCGCTCCGCCCATCACAGCCCCGACGAAGAAGCCGCTCTCATCCAGAACG
>JAXVQY010000216.1:0-22904 GCA_037303805.1 bacterium
AACGGACATACCGGAATGATGTGGCATAAACGGCCATACCGTTTTCCGTCATTGTTCTCCATTCGGTCTTGTCGGCGCTCACCTCTATTTTACAGGTCACGAAAGGAGTACCGGAAAGAGTCTCCTGCGTTACTACCACGGATATTTTGGTAGACGGAATGAGTGTGCCGACATCCACGACTTCAGTGTAAACACCGGGGGAGACCGGTGGAGATATGACATACTCCATCCCGTTGTCGATTTTGTTCTGCCAGGACAGCGCGTTGAGCTGACTTTCGATGTCCGTCCCATCTATGCGTATCCAAAGTTGAGCATAACGCTGAACAGTAAGATAAGGGGCTGCATTATTATGATATCTTACTTGTCCCACGGCAGCATAGTAATTAGCATGATACGGCTGACCATCAATCAAAGTGGCGCTGTTTGTAGACAACGCTATCCCATAAGGATACTGGGTCCCTGCTTTTGCGATACTTTTATAGCTGGCAAGCGGAGTGGTTGTTGTTCCTGTATTATCGTATTGTACAAGGCACGGGTTTTCAGTCTGAGTCCAATGCGCATAAATGCTGGAGTCTCCAGTGATGGGGCCCGTCTCATCGCTCTGGAAGGCCAGAAACTCCAGGGTGCCGTCACTTTGACGGAATAGCTCGTCATTGTCCCTGAGCGTACTTAGCTTAGAGAAATAGGTATCCCCGATGACACAGTTCCATGCGTCATTCTTGCTTGCAGGCAACGGATTTGTACCGCCTTCGCCCGCGTCAAGGTAGTAAATCCTCAGCCAGGTCTTACCGTCGAATTTCTGAATTTTTGCTCCGTCATAGTCGCCCTTCAGTTTTCCAATGGCGGCCTGAACACGCAATATATTTTCCTGCCATGTTTCGTCCACGGGGACGGGGCCTATCATGTGGCCGAAACCGTCCAGAACCATGTTTGTCCTGGTCCCATTGAACAGGCTGTGATAATCGGAATACAGGATAAAATCCGGCGGTTGGGATACGACGATGGTAATAATGCTCCGCTCACCGAGATTGCCCGCGATATCCACGGGCGTGACGCCATAAGTGTAGTCACCCGCCGCCGTTCTGATATCCGCGAAGAACTGCGAATCCGTATGACCGATTTCTGCACCCATGCCGTCTTCCAGCTCTTCCACAAGGTACTCGCGAATAGGGAAGAAAATGGAGTTCGGAACGGTGTAGTAAAGCATGACGTTGTTATCCACGGCCGAACAGTTGAAAAACGTGACGTGTCCCGGAGCCTGAACAATGAAATCAGCACTTCCCCAAGGGCTGAGGTTGCCGGAGTTGTCGACTGCCCGTACAAGAAAACTGTGCTCGCCGACAGCAATAGCCGGCACGGAAAGGGACAGTGCGTCGATCCTTCCATAGTCCTGTTCCTTCGTTTCCACGATCCCGTCAGGACGCTCTTCCTCCCATTGCCTCACGACATCGTAGGCCACCACAGGAACGGTTCCAGCTCCGCCGTCGGGCTGTACCCATGAAAGCGCAATATGGTCATCTTCCAGAGCGGCGGAAACCTGCGGTGCCTTGGGAGGCGTGAGCGTAATCCCGCACTCGCCCCATGCTGAAGCCTGTCCGATGATGTCGACGGCGCGCACGCGGTACCCATGCGTTCCGGCGGCGGGTGCCAGAAAACGGAACGTCGTGCCCTTCACCTTGCCGAGCGGGACACCGTTCACAGATGCCACCTCATAAACGTCTATCTGGAAGGGGGACTCCACCACCGGCCAGCTGATGACAAGCTGAGTTCCGTCCACGGATGCCGCTGGTACGGGAGTCCCGATTTCGCCGATGGAGACACTGAAATTCTTCACCGCTCCGGCGTTCTCGAAAATATCGACGGCATGGATATGAAATTCATACGTCTCGCCGATGGGACGTGGCGATATGGAGAATTGCGGGTCAGAATATTCGGTCTGTGTTCCGGCATAAACGTCTTCCACGACATAACGACTGATATCCCATGTGGTCTTGCAGTCCTGCCAGCGGATCAGCGCCCCCTGTGTGGTGAGGACCTCATACGCGGGTGCGGGGATTGCCGGCGCCTGAACTGTGACGGACGCTCCGGCAGGATTGACGGATGCACGATTTCCCGTATCCACTCCCTGAACGTATTCGGTGATTTTCCCTGTGCCGCCATAGGGGTACAGATAAGCCGGAGAGTAGTCCGCCACCATGTCGGCGTATCCCGTCAGCTTGTAGTGTGAGAAGTCAAGCAGACCGGTGATTTCATCCCATTCCACCCTTATTCCTCTTGGATTTTCAATAGCCAGAGAGACGCCTGTGATATCCTGTGGAGGAGAGGTTTTGCCTATAACTTTCTCCGTGACGCCCTCCGTCCATTCTGAAGTGACTCCGGTATCGGCTACGAGCCGCAGATAGACGGTGTATTCCCTGCCGTCTTCCACACCTTGAACGGAGACGTAATCCGCCGTCGTGACGTCAACGCTGTTGCTGAACACATTGCCTTCCGCATCCTTCACCCGGAGCTGGACATACAGACGCTTGAACTCCGCCGGTATTCCCGAAGGCAGAGTCCACCATACGGCGATCTGAGAAAGAATGGCGTCACCGCTGCGTACCAGAACGCTTTCATCCGAACGGATTTCACGAATGACGGGGGCGGGAAGCTTGTTTTTGTTGCCTATGGTAGGCAGCTTGATGACCGGTTCCCACTCAGGGATTTCCCCTGATTCCGCGTCCAGAATTTCCGGCATGGCCCACGGCACCAGGGAAAGTTCCGCACTGTTGTCGCCGTTCACACTGATGGAGGCGACAAGATATTCGGCATATTCGCTTCCCAGCGTCGAGACGGATGCCAGTGCGCCGATATAGGGCACCTGCGCTTCGGTAATCACGTTTGCGAACATCATGTCTTCCGTGATGCCGTCCAGCACAGAGTTTATCTGATAGGTAAGCAGTTTGCCGGAACTCTGGCGGATGGCGATACCATAAGCGGCATCTTCCGAAAAATGCACGGAATCATCCAGACGAACACCGACAGGAAGACTTCCGTCCGCAGGCTTGTCTTCTTCCCTGTTTACGTAAACAAGGTTTCCTTCGGCGTTTCGATAGATCAGAGACACGATTCTGGCCGTGCCGAAAGTGTTCATGAGTACGTCGTGCGCCACGCCCACTACGTCCCCACGGCGGCACATCATCCATTCCCAGTCGGTGGAAAGCGTTACGGTAATGGGTCTGAGGCGCATGGACGCAAGATAATACCGGCCCATTTTGTACAGGTCTTCCCACCTGGTCTTGCCCGTGAAGTTCCATTCCACGATGTCCGTGGCGGTAGTCTTGTCGTAACCGTCGGCGTAGATGAAGCCTTCCTTTTCCTCGTAGTCCTCCGTTTCATCATAGAAGGATACCCGCAGGGCATGGGGCATGGTGTAATAGCTGCGTTCAATACTGAAGCCCCAGCTGTTTCTGGGCGTGAACATCTGCACAGGCGTCTTTTCGGCATTATCCACGGCGACGCCGAAAAGGCCGTCATTGTCCGTGGTCACTGCACCGCGTCCGGCGGATGCCGCCGCCGTCCAGCGCGTCCATGCCGAGGCTTCCGTGTCGCATACAAAGTCGAAATGGTAATCCTTCATCTTGCAGTACGCGGCGAAGGCGGCCAGCGCCGTCTCATCGACCTTGGCAAAAGAATATGGGGAGTTCAGGGCATGGCGGGAAGTCAAAAGATAGCGCAGATGATCGGCGGGATTCTGCGTTTCATCGACCACGTCTTCCCCGTCGCTGTCTTTTGTCCATCCACCTGCATCTTCGTTGTAAACAGGCAGCCTGGAGCAACACAGCGCGTTGAAATTATCCACATAGCCGGACAACTGTTCTGAGGCACGGATACAGAGTTCCGACACGCATATCGGTATGGGAGTGTTGAACGCGGGCTGGTTGACCACGGCCCTCATAACGCTCCATGTGATATCGTTGTACAGAGTGTCCCTGTCGCTTTCTGGCGACATTCTGGTAACGCGTACCTGGTATTCGCCATGGGGCACGGCCCATTCATAGGTACGCGTCAAGGGCGTGGTCTGCGCCGCGCTGATGGTGAGCGTCGTAGATGTCCCCGCGTCGTACCAGGAATCACGGAACCACCACTCATGGTGCTTATGTTTGTCCTTGTAGCGTTCGATAGGATAGGGATTCCAGTGCGGGTCGGAAGCCTGTATCTTCCCGGCCGTCCAGTCGGGAATTCCCCAGTCCGAGTCGGACTGACGGACATGCCAGGTGCCGTCGGTGGTTGCCCATGCATCGTTCTGACTCGCACCCGTGTAGCAGTCCACATATTGAGCGGGCGCGAAGAACTTCGTCGACTCCGCGTAGGTCTGCCAGTTCTCGGTTCCGACCGGAGCGTATTCTATCTTGAAGGACGCACTCGCGGAGGAAGCATGACCTGAAGAAACGTCGGCCATGGCCGGGGAATAGATGTCCACGGAAATGGAATCACATTCTCCGACGACACGGGTGACGGGTTCGTTGTACTTGAGCGTTGCCCCCACGGAGTTTTCACTGTAGGACTTGCCGAAATATTGCAGATCGTTTCCCGTGGTGGAACCGTGAAAGACATGCGTCACGTCCTTGAATTCGCCCAGCGGGGTGTCGCCGATACGAAAGTCAGTTACGGTCATGTCCGGGTGACCCCAGACGACAAGCATGTTGAAATACTGATCATCACCGACCTGTTTCGTCCATGACTTTGCGCCGAGCGGTCCGGCAAAGCGGTACTTTCCCAGGACGAGCGGTACATATCCGAAAGGAGTGACGGCATTCTGAGAGCCGGTGATGGAATATGTCTGACTGCTTTTGGCTGCTGAAGTCGAGATGGCCTGCTGAGGGGAAGTGACTGTCGGGCAGATTTTGCCGAGGGCATAGGTGCCGAGCGTCATGACCGTCATGCCTGCAAGGGCGCCGACGGCCAGGGCTCCGGCACTTGCCGAGGCCGCTCCGATAGTCACAAAAGATGTGGCGGCAGCTCCGTAAATAGTGCCTCCTGCAAACTCAGCTCCGAGCAGTCCGGCTGCCGCTGCGGTCGCGGCACCAGCTGTAAACACCGAGGCCACCATAACAGCCACCATGAGCATGGATGACAACACGTTTTTGCCGCCCCCGCCCTTGCCGGGGGAGACAAGAAACTCCACGAAGGAACCGGCCTGCGGCTTGAAGACTGCCCACTTTTCCGCCGATATTTCCACACCGTCCACCTTGCAGCGACAGCGGTTCAGCCATACGCTTACCTGAAAGGCCGTCGGCTCATTACCCAGAGAGCGACGCAATACCTCGATAAGAATCTCCCGCACGGTTCCGCCTTCCAGACAGACCATACGACGGACATTCATGCTCGACCAGTTGCGCCCGGCGACGTGAAACACACGGTCCGGCGACAGAAGCTCCGGTTCCGTTATGACTGCGGGCAGGTATTTCAGCTTATCGGACTGCATGATCTCTGTGCCTCAGAACACGGTGGAGCTGACGCCCCCAGCGGATGCCGGTATAGCGCTCAATCCCGGCGTTGCAGCCTTCCATGATATGGAGCATGTAACCTTCCCTGACGTACAGGCCGACGTGATGATCCGTTCCGGCGATACGGAACACCAGCATGTCGAACGGGTTGTACCTCTGTCCGGTCACCTCCATGCACCAGTCAAAACGCGTCTTGCGATCAAGCAGATTGTCTACCTGATGCCGGTTGTAGGCGGATTCGTACAGGTCGCCCACCTGCGGAAGCATCAGGCCGAGCTCTTCCTTGTAGAGCAGGTACACAAGGCCGTAGCAGTCGCACCCGTCAAAGTCCGAGCCATGATCCTTGAAGGGAATGCCCACATATTTCCTGATGATATCGTTGATCTGCCGGTCGGTCATGGGACGCCTCATGAGAAAAGATTCGGAAAACAGGCGGGGGTGAAGCGCAGCCACGGCACGGGTTCGGTATTTGCCGAGTTCAGAGATATTTGAACTTCCGCCTTGGAAGCGTCTATGGCCGCCGTAGTCAGGTCAAATTCCGGCCAGACCTGCGTGACGGAATCGGGATCGGAGGCCATGACGACTTCCACTGTGATTTTCGGGTATTCATCGTTTACGGCCAGAAGGTAGGGAGCCACCACCTGCGAGACATTGGAAATGGAGAACCTGCCCGACGGGGGCGCTTCGGAATCCGCAGAGGGTAGCGTCGGTTCTATGGGAACATAGATGAAGACTTTTCCCCGGCTCTTCGTGCCGTAAATAGGCGTTGCCGTATCCTCATCACTGTACAGGTATTCCGTGGGGTCGGTAGAGAGAAGCACCGGCGCGTCGAAATCCGGGTGAGTGATGGTCAGAAGGCAGATTTCCCGCTCTGAGGTTTCCTGCGCCATGAGGGCGATTTTGTTGTTCGGTGACAGCGGCATATCAGTTTTCCTCTTCAATCAGCGGCACGTCCGGGAATATTTCCAACGTCAGCGTGACCTGCCAGAGCCCGACGAAGTTGCTGAGATAGGTTTTCGTGTAGATCCCGTCGGAAGAAGGCTGCAAGCGCGCCCGGATATACTGCATAGTCTCCTGTCCGTCTGCGTCCGCTGTCGGTCTCGGCCAGTCGAAGCATACGGCTCCGCCCCCGAGAGAGTCGTAAACAAAGGAGTCCAGAACGGCGCACTCCGCCGTGGTCATGACATAGCTTGCGCTGACAATGACGGGTTTCGCGTTGCCGCGCCGGCGCACCTTGGCCGGGCCTGTATCCGTCTCGGAACGGATAAGGTTCGAGGGCATGACCTCTTTGTATCCGTCGGCTTGCGGCCTTTGTGGCAGCGCGGGCGGCCAGACATAAACTGCGCTCATGCTATCTCCTTACCGTGGCCTGCGTGGCCCCTGTCTGCGAGGATACGGCTCTGTTGAGCTTCGTCCCCTGTGTATTCATCTGCTTCGCCACGACATCGCCGATAAGCACGTCTATGGTTTTACCGCCGTTTGAGGTGGTGGACTGCCGGACCGTGGCTTTCTCATTGGATCCGTTGTAAATGTTCACCTGAACATTGCCGGCGCCGCCGGTGGATTCCACGCCGAGTTTCCCGCCAGGAAGTCTTGTCAGAGGCATGATGGCTTCCGGTCCGGCTTCCCCAAAGACGCCACCCGACGCGAACCGCATAGGGGCACCCATAGTGAAATACGTCGGTCTGTCGTAAACACCGTTGACGTAGGGTTCCAGTCCAGTGGCGAACGCCGCGCCGTCGGCAAAGCCGAACAAGCTGCCGATGCCGGAAACCACGCTGGAAAACAGACCGGACCCGCCGATACCGTTGAAAATCTGTGCCGTCCAGTTGCGCGTCATGATACGCGCGAGATCCGCGATGATGGAGTTGGCCAGATCCTTGAATTCCAGTTTGCCGGTGGTCACGAAGTTAGCGAATGCGTCACCCACGCCGTCCACCACGGAACCAAGAACCGAGCCGAGCTGCCGACCTGTTCTGGTAGCTTCGGCATAGAATTCCATCCATGAAAGCCTCATCTGATCCGCTACATCGGTGGAATTTTCCAGGCGACGGATTTCCTTGAGCTGCTCAATGTACTGTGCCGGTACTCCCGCCTGCCGCCACAGCCTGGCCTGTTCTTCGATAAGCCGGTTGGAAGAGTCCAGTGAAAGGCCGTACTGACCCGTTTTCTCTTCCAGCTCTTTCAGAACGGAATTGACGGTCTCAAGATTCTGGGTGTTCCTGCTGCGGGACTTTTCCAGTGCCGCAGCGTATTCTTCCATCTTGGCGTTTACTTCGCCCTGAGCCACGCCGAGGGAAAGCAGTCGTTCCCGCTGCTGCTCAATATCGCGTTCCTTTTCCAGCCGGTTCAATGTGGCATAGTCGTCGTTCATACGGGCGATTTCTATGTCCACGTCGCGCAGACCGACGGCCATATCGTCATAGTGCTTCTTTATGGCTGCCTGAGACCAGCTGCTTTGCAGTGCATTAATTTCTTCCAGAGAAAGGCCGGCTGTTTTGCCGTTTCTGGCTATTTCCTGAAGTTTTGCGGAAAGCTCATACCCGAATTCCCCACCAGTTCCGTTCAGGCGTTCGATTTCCGCGTAAACCTGCTGTATGGCCTTTGCAGCCGCTTCCGCCTGCTTGGCTGTAGCGCCATTACCGGAAGGGGTATTTTTCAAAAGTTCCGGCGGCGGATTATGGCTGATTCGCCCGGAGTATTCGTTTTTGGGATGCAGAACGCTGTCCACCATGTTCTGGCGTTCAAGAAAGCCGGCTTTGACGAAGGCGTCGTAGTCCAGCTTTCCCTGCTGGGCCAGTTCAGCCCCCTGGGCGAACGTTGCCGAGACGCTCCGCAGGTTGGCATATTCGGCAAGCGACTTCAGGCCTGAAGTGACGCGGTTTATCATGTCGATAAGCGCTTCACTGTCGCCGATGTTGGCCTTCAGGTCTGTCCATGCCGTAGAAAGGCGATTGACCGCGCCCTGCGCGCCGTCGGCGGCATCTACGGCGGCGTCTCCGAACTCGTTTTTCAGTGTGCTTCCCAGCTTCGGCAGAAGGTCGGATGCAAGCACTTCACCTTTCTGCATGGCCTTGTCGAGTTCGGCCGTGGTCATTCCCATAGCCTTCGCCGCAAGCTGGAACGCACCGGGCAGGCGTTCGCCAAGCTGTCCCCTGAGTTCTTCAGCCTGAACCTTACCCTTACTCACCATCTGGCCGAGGGCAAGATAAATGCCGTTCAGATCATCCTGGCTGAGAGCCAGAGCGGCGCCGGCTGCGGAGACACCTTCAAAGATGTTGTTCAGGTCTTTTTCAAGCGAGGTGCCCTTGCCGGCCGCAAAGAAAGTTTTGGCGGCTTCGGCAGTGCCGTAGAATTCCAGGCCCAGCCTATTGCTGGTTTCCCGGATGAATGCCAGCTGTTTTTCCGCGCCCTGAGCGCTGCCGGTAATGGTGGTATAGGCTTTGGAAAGCCTGTCCGCCTGAAGAGCGGCGTCAAAACAGATTTTGCCGGTGGCGACGATTGCCGCGCCTACGGCGGCTACGCCGAGAGCCGCGCTTTTTGCGCCGGAAACAAGCGTGGTAAACGCGCCGCGCGTGTCGCCGAGCCCCGCGCGCAGTCTGGCAAGCTGCATGGTGGAAAGATTCGCGTCGGAGGCAAGCGCCTGAAAAGCCCGTTCCCGGGCGACGCGCTGCATGGATACGGCAAGATTCTGAACATGGCGGGAGCTGGTATTGATATTGACACCCAGCGCCTTCAGGTCGGCGACGGACTTATCCAGCCCGGAGGTGCCTGCAAACTTGGACACGGATCCGAGGCTGGCACCGACTTTCTTCACGGCTGCATCCACGGCGGCAAGGTCGGTTCCGGCTTTCGCCGCACCGTCAACGCGGACCTCAATGCCCAGAGTCGTCGTGTTTTCAGCCATGACTATTTCCTGCTTTCAGAGAGCTTCCTGCCCGTCTCTTCATGCCAGACGGCAAGAAAGGCCCCGTCCATGCTGCGAAGTATCGCCGTTTCCCATGGCTCGGGCTGATTTCCCGTCAGCCGTGCCCAGGCGTCCATATCCGCCCAGGACAGAGGCAGTACCCCGAACCCGTTATTTCCCCTGCCGGAAGAAAGTTCCTGAAACCACGCCCACAAATATTCCCCGTTTTCCGGCACGTCCGGGACGGCCTCTTCCGGCAGGGCAAAGCCCAGTTCCTCCGGCGTCTTTCCCGTCTGTTTACAGACCTGAAGAAAATGAGCGCGCTGTGCGTTTCTCTCGTCCCTGTTTACGGCACTCCGCGTAAACGCCCGGACAGCCTCGCACAGCGCTTCATTCAGTCCCGGAAGTACGAGACTCTGTCGGCGACGAAGGCTTCCGCCTGTTCCTTGAGCCACGGGAAACGGGTGTAAAGCATGACGGCGTTTTCCCGGGTACAGGGCAGGCTTTTGCCTTCCACGATCACTCCTTTCCAGGAAAGCGTGCAGGCGGCCAGAATTTCAATACTTTCCTCCCGGAGCTTGTCCGGGTCGAGAACCGCACGGCCGCCTTTTTTCAGTCTGCGGCGTACAAGCATGTTGCTGACGTTGCGGTATGTTGAGGAGTCGGCCCCGGCAAGCGTAATGAACACCCCGACGCTTTCCCCGGTAAGGGGATCGGTTACTTCCAGTTCCGCGCCTTGTTCGGCGCGCGTTGCGCAGTCACGAGCGGCAAAATCAAACACGACTTCAGGCATGATATTTCTCCTTGCGGCTAGTCTTCAGAGGGCACGGTACGGGTAATCTTCAGGTTTGTGCCGGCCGTGCCGTCCAGCGCGGCGGACCACGGGATGTTCAGGGTGATGGGGCCTTCCGATTCGGCAGGTGCGTCCGCGCCTGTCAGAGTGATGTTGGGAATAAGGAACGTGTACTCGTATTCCCCGCGTTCCAGCGTGAATTCCAGGCTGATGCGTGTGTCATTGATGAAATCATCGACGAGACTGCCGTCCGTATAGAAGGCCGAAAGCGTACCCGTGAGGGTGCTGCGTCCCCAGCTCACCGCGCAGGCCGAACGGTCGAATATGGCGTACTGCGGCTCTATGCCGTTGTTCAGGGTAAGCTCGATGCCCGTCACCACGGCAATAGGAGAACCGTCCACTTTGAGTTCGCCTCTGAAACTATCGAACGGTTCGCCCGCCTGCGCCGCCGTAACGGAAGACGAGAGCGCGGAAGTCGCGTTCTTCCCCGACAGGCCTATGATGGAGAAAGTACCGGTGATAAGCTGATTGGGGGCGACGGAAAGGGAAAGCTGATTAATGAAGCAGCCTGCATACTGGGCATACTGGCCGATATTGGTAAAAGCCCGCTCCATGGTGAAGGAATGAACGTCCACGCCGGCCTTCAGCACGTTGTCGCTCCATGTGCCGGCAAGCACTGCTTCCAGAAAGTCATCCCAGGCTGCGGCACAAAACTCGAAGCCGATATCGCCGGCCACCTTGTCCACGCCCGTGCGATGAAAAGGAATCTGCCTGTCCGAGCGCAGGGTATTGGAAGAAAACGTGTCGCGCGTCAGTCCGAGCGAGCAGCTGGTGATATTGACTTCCTTGAGCGCGGGGGATTCGGGAGTGGTGCCCGGTGTCGTTTCCGCGACATAACGGAGCCCGTGTTTTGCACCGCTGGCAATGGTCTGCATGGAACCCTCCTATTCCTGAAAAGCGTAAAAGTTGACATTGATCACGGCTTCGGATCGCTTGCCGTCTCCCGTCGGCGCACCTTTCTGCGGTGTGGTGAGCGTGGCCAGGCCGTCATCAAAAGAAATTTCCTCCCCACGCGGAAACAGCCGGACAAGGCTTCCGGTAAGTTCCGCCGCCTGAGACTCTTCCCCGGCCGCGGTCACAACTTTGATTTCTATTCGTCCGTTGGTGCGGACAAGGCCGTTTACCCCGAGCGTTGCCGTGGCACTCTCGGTAAACACTATCTGCGCTCGAAGGTGCGGCCCGTGCGGCGGCGTGAAAACGTCGCCTTCAAAGCCGAGAGGAAGGTCCAGCACCGTCGCTGCTTCCCTTACCTTCGTTTTCAGCGCGTCATACAGCGTCATCATGTTCTCCTGTCGTGAAGGTGAGTGCCTGTTGCCATACAAGCGACCAGGCGCACAGATTGTTTTCCGCAAGCTTTTCGTCCATCACCTGTTCCAACACACGGACTCTTGCCGGACTTACGCCGGTGAGACCGAAGCGGGAACCGTGAATGGTAAGCGCCGCCTTTTCCGCTGCAATGAGAACGTCTTTTTCCGCGGCCTCCCGCCCGGCCCGGTTGCTTGCCACGACAACGACGCCGAATGTCCCTTCCATGTCCAGGTCGAGCGCGGTCCCTTCGTTGTCAGCCGATACGGCCGCCACCAGAATGGTCACACCGGGCGGAAGCCTTTTCCGGGCGGCGACTTCAAGATCAAGCTCCCCGGAAAAGGCTTCCACACGAGGCAAGGCAGGAAACGTCTTCTTTAAGAGTTCCACGGCGGCATCGCGTACTTCGGTAAGCGTGGGCATGATCACTTCTCCTTTCCAGATGTCGCGCGGCAACGCTTCGCGTACACGCGCTCTCGCTCGCGTTTTGTGTGAAAAACGCTTCGCTCGCTGAAGCTTTGGGCCGCTTCGCGCCTCGTCATATTTTCAAGTAACGGGATACTATGCGGACGGCGGCGGCTTTCCATGCGGCCGGAATGTCGCCGTCCTTCTGAAAGAGAAACGGGCGGGCCGGTATCTGCACGGTATGTGCTCTTGTAGCCATGCCGAACACGGCCCGTCTGTCGCTCGCCCGGGTAAAGCGCACCTGCCCCTTCTTCGTTCCGCGAGTGATGCGCCGAAAATGCAGCTTCGTCGCGCCGGCTTTTTTCCGTATTTCCGCTCCGAACTGATGAACAGGAGTATAGATGAGGTTTGTGCCGACAATGATGCTTTCCGACGTCTGACGCATGGTGATGCTCTTCTTCAGCCGCCCGCTCTGCTGAAGAATGGGGTGGGCGTCACCTTTGCGCCGGCGCACCGTGGAAGGTTTCAGCGGCGTCCACGGATGTCCTTCCGGCGAGCGTTCCGCCTCCATGCCCCGGCGTATGTTGACGATAAGGGCCTGTCCCACGGCACGGAGAACCCTCTGTCTGTCGGCGGCGAGCTTCCGAACGCCGGCCGCAAGGGAAATCGTTACATGGCCGTTCGCCGCCTTTACCGTCACCATCTTTAGAATCCTTTCAGGCTCCCCGGGGTGAACATGCGAGGCGGCACGGATACCAGAATGTCGCCGGAGCTCGGCGCACTCTCTGCAACCACCCCCTCGCACTGGAATGTAATGAGACCTTTCGACATGTCCTTCAGTCCTGACATGGCGTCTTCAAACGCCTTGCGCACGTCATCCGGCACGTTGCCCGTAGCGACATACAGGTAGTACACGGCCATATCCGCGCACCAGCGCCGCACGGGCGCGGGCACAGGAGAAAGCGGAGTCCTGTACCTGGCCGCCGCGTAACCATCGATGGTTTCCGTGGCGTCCGTAAGGACAGCGGTAAGGACGGCATCATCAGGCTTACCGTCGGGGAGTTCTCCCCGGTCGGTAAGCTGTACCAGAGTCACTTCCCCGAAGCGCGTCACAAGGTCTTCGGCTGTGGCGTAGGTCATGCCTTTGCCTTTCCTTTGCCGTTTACGGCGCAGGTGTTGGGAGTATTGCCTGCCTTTACTTCTTCCACCACCAGCATGGGTTCAGCCTTCAGAGACGCAAGGGTTTCGGCATCAAAGAATCCGTCGGGGTACTCCTGCGTTCCGTAATGAGCCATGCCTGCACGACGAAAGCCGTTACGTTTTGCCGTGATGCGGATCAGGTTTCCTCCTAGTGCAGCCAGGGGCAGACCAGGAGTTCGGCGCTGCCTGCCCATTCGTTGGTCGCTCCGTTTGCGGCCATGTTGTTGACCACAACCTTGCGTGCTGCCGCTTCATGCACGGCGGGAACCACCAGCAGATTGGGGACAAGCCCCAGAGGGTCGCCTTCATCGTTGGTAAGGGCCATCATGGCGGCGCGGGCTTCGGCATAGCTGGTATTGTCCAGTGCCTTGGTGGAACGGACGGCGCACTGCCACAGCCCGAAGCCCACATTGACGCGGGCGTCCACGCCGTACAGGTATTCGTCGCGCATGAAGACATTGTCGTCCGTGGGGCTGTCCTTGCGCTTCAGGTCGTAATCCCGGCGCACCTGGAAAATCATGGGCTTCACCGGACGGCTGGTGCAGAGCAGGAACCACGGGGCGACCGGATTGGAGTCGGGGGAGAGAGAGTTGGAAACGGACTTGCCGGCCACGGGGTGGTCGGTATCGAAGAAGTACTGCCCGTCGTAGCAGGTAAGCTCGTGCCCCTTGGAGAGCGCCGCGAAGACAAGACGGTTCGGGTGATTGCCAGCTTCCGCGCCCATGTCGCGGAAAAGCGGCCCGTAAATCCCCACCTGGTCGTCTTCCAGGTCGTCGCGCTTCACCGCGAGCGTGCTCTCGAACTTTTCATTCTTGATGCTGTAATCATGCGTGGACAGGTTGCGGATGACGCGATCCCCGGCCCATTTGCGCATGGAAGGCAGGGTGCCGAGCCACGGATACACGTTTTCGCGGGAGCTGGACGGCACCACCATGGCGATTTTTTCGTACTGGCTTTCCGCCGTGCCCAGGCCGTCCGCAAAAGCGGCGGACACCGTGATGTAAAGCTGATTGATGAGGTCAGTGGTAATGATCATGATTCATCCCCGTTATGGTTAGCCGCCGACACCGGGAGCCGCAGGCGTCGGCGCAAAATACCCACATTCCACCCAGATGCCGTCTTCCGTCACATCGCGCACAACGCCGGCGACGGGCGCGTTGCTTTCCGTAGTTTTCTGCACGGTATTGTCGTCGGTCGCGTAGCAGATGGAGCCGACCTGGGCCAGGGCGGGCTCATCGGAAGATTTGCCGCCGAAAGCGAACATGCCCCGGCGTACCAGCACCTTTTCCCCGGCGGCGGCACGACGCTGCGCCACCCCCACCACGGAAGTCAGCCCGGCGGTTATGGACGCGGGCACGGCCTTGCCGTCCCCGTTCAGACACACCATGGCCCCGGCAAAAATCGCGGAAGCCGCCTCAAACTCAAATTCGTCGCCGTTGCGGAAAACGGTATCGCGGTCACTCGTCAGTGCTGCCATGTTCTTTTTCCTTCGCTTTTCTGGTGGTGAGATAGCTTTCTTCGCTTACCCCCATGGCCCG
Source organism: bacterium (assembly GCA_037303805.1). Lineage (GTDB taxonomy): Bacteria > Desulfobacterota > Desulfovibrionia > Desulfovibrionales > Desulfovibrionaceae > Mailhella. Next base: position 14,698 of record JAXVQY010000216.1, read on the forward strand.
GCACAGTTCCTTTGCCGAAGACGGCACGTCGGGAGCACCGGAGCCTCCGGGAGGCGTAGCCGTGGCATGGGAACTTTTCTGCGCTCCGGGGCGCATGTCGGGAGCCGAGGCCAGGAACGCCTTGAAGCTTTCCGGGTCAGCCGAGGCGTAACTTTTTGCCCAGTTTTCCATGCCGGGGGTGATCTTGCCTTCCGCCTTGCCCTGTTCCACCAGGGCAACGGCCTGAGCGGCCTTCATTTTGCCGAGTTCCTCATGCACGGCGTTGAACGTGTCCATGGGCACGAACTTTGCCGGATCAGGAGTTTCCGCGCGGGAAGCGAGAGACTGTGCCGCCTTCATGATGGAGGCGGAAGTTTCGTCGTCGCTTTTCAGCGCCTTTCCGAGCGAGGAAAGAGCCGCTTTCATGCTGCCGTTTTCCGCCGCAAGGCTGCGAACTGCGGTTTCCACCGCCGCTTCCGTCGCGTCCGCTTCACTGATGCCGAGCACGGAAGCCAGAGTTTTGAGAATGTCCATATCGGGTTCTCCCTGTGAAAAGTGCGGACCGTCCGTCCGGGCAAGAGCCTTCAGGCCGGTCAGGTTGGGAACATTGGTGAGCGCGGCCGATTCCAGCAGCAGGACTTCGCCGTCCGTCTCGTGGTAAAATACCGGGGAAAGGTAACGAAACTCGCGGGCGGCAAGGTGTTCCTTTGCCCTGTCCGTCCATTCCACGTGCCCCCACACACCGTCGTCGCGGGCTTCAAGTTCGCTTATCCATCCCGCCGCCGGAGCCGGTCGGCCGTTTTGTGCCGCGTGTTCCAGCTGGTGGTCGTAGTCCACGGGAATGTCCACGCCGCCCTGGTATTCCCTGGTGCGGGCGATGACATCGGAAGGCGTGCAGTGCCAGGGGCCGCGTCCGTCGCGGCCGGAAAACGTGCCCGAAGGAAGCAGCTCGATCCATTCCGGCAGAGAAGCCGGAAGCTCTACGCTGAGGGATGTCTTGAAAGTCGCCATGCCGGAACTATGGCACGAAGAACGCTCCTGATGTTGCCGGAACAGTTTCCGACACATCGAGGGTGTTCACTAATGTGTGTTTATAAACGTTTATGAACAGGTTTTCCCGGCATGAAATCAGAAATACGGGGCAATGGTCAGAATGGGAGAAAAATTCGCGCTACGGCAATTCTTGCATTTTGCTTCCGGTCTTTCTATACTGAAGCTATAAAGCCGCAGGTTCATGACAACCGGGAAATCGCCGGTCCGAGGTTCAGTTGGCCCCTGACGGGGAAACCGTTACGTGGAGAGTGGCGTACCACCTTGAACCTACGTGTCTATGAGTTTGCCCTGTCTGTCGCCGCCGTGAAATCGCGCCTGGTTTGTGTGACTCCTCCTTCCTGCAGGAAGACACGAAAGTGATGTCGCGTACCACCCTCAGACAGGGCTTTCCTCTACTCTTTCATATCTGTTCTTGACGCCAAATTCTTCAAGAGATGTCACCAAACGGCCTGTTCTGACAGTATTGACAACGGTTCGCTGTCGTCCAATTCTTGCAGAGTAATCAATCAGCACCACTATTTTTCCCATACCTTCCGGCTCGTTCAGCACATACACGAGTCCCGGATCCTGCAAATCCCAGTACACTGCTTCCGGCCTTGCCAGCAGCGAAGGCAGGCGCTTCCATACGCTCACGGGCAAAGGCTCCACCTTTGCCGTGCGCAGGGCGTGAAACAGATCCTTGTCTCCTATGGTGACGGCAGCGGTGGCGGGCGCAATACCGCGTTCCTCAAGAAAGTTCAGAACGGTATCGTCCAGCGCGCCCACCACTCGGCGGACGCCTGTAGCTTTGAACTCTCCGGCCTGAGCCTGTGCAGCAATGCCTTCTATCCAATCGGATAGCTCCCGCTCCACCTGGGGAAAAGCGAATGCGAGCTCCGCAACGGCCGCAGCGCCAACGTGTGGAGGCATATCCACCAGCTTGTCCATGGCCAGTTTTGCCAGGTGTGCCGCCTGATCGGTGTTGCCGGGGTTGTAGGCCCAGCCGGGGTCTATGCCTGCCGGCACTTCCATGACTTCTCCGGTAGCGGGATTCACCCATGTCACAGGCGCTCCGTCCGCAGGAACGTCCGTCACCTGCCAGCCGGATTCTTCGAGGTCGTCCTCGGAAATCGCCACAGCGTCGCAACGACAGCGCCAGCCGTTCGGCGGATAATGTGTGTTCCACCAGGGATGGTCCATGGGCAGAATGGTGCCGTGCCACGATCTGTGAAGCGGACGTATGCGACTGTCCAGAATGCCTTCATAGCGCAGGTACGGAAAATCTTCCTTTACGGACTGTTGCTGTTCCCATCGCCCTTGGGCGAAGGATACGCGCATGTTCACGTCGAAGATGGTTTGCAGCCGCCGTATGCTTCCAAGCTGAACGGTTTTCTTTTCTCCGGACACCGGGTCGGTGACGGTCGTCTTTCCCCACCAGCCTTTTTTCTGAAGGGTAGGCACAAGATTGCGCTTGAAGTCGGTAAACGTGGTACCGTTCTCCATGGCCTTCATAAGCTCGGCGTGTATGTCCTTCAGAATGTCGAACCCGGCGGAACGCGCCACGGTAAAGCCCGCGTGATGCTGCTCCTGCCATACTTCGGCCCAATGATCGGAAGGAAAGAGATTCGTTCCGCGCCGGCGCAGGGCGTCCACGGCTTCTTCAAAGGGGATGGACGGAAAATCAGCCATTGCCTTTCACCCTCTGATTGAACATGGCAAAGGAAAGCTGACGTGCCATGGGGGCCGCATTTTGCTTCTTCAGCACATCGGGAAGCGCCGCAAGAAACTCCTCATAGGATGAGCAACGGTTGGCAAGGTCAAGAATGGGCGCCGCGAGAGGCGACACCAGAGGTTCCCAGTCTTGCAGCTCTTCTTCCACGGCCAGATCTATGGGGTCTGAAGGAATTACGGGAGATTCCACCGCCTGGACGGCTTTGTTTGCAGGAGAGGAAAGCGGCGTCTCTTTCTGCTGCACATGCTCCGTCATGCCTATGACGTCCGCGCCCGGGGCCGGTTCCGGTACGCCCAGCTTGTCGCGTATGACGGAAACTTCCACCAGCTTCGGGGCCACGGCGGCCAGCTTGACCACGTTGTCCACAAGAGCCGTCACGTCTTCCTCTTCTTCGCGGGCAATGCGGATGACAGGGTAGCGTTTACGTGGTCCGAGGTTCAGATCAACCAGCGGCCGGGCAAGGTCGCGGGTGAGCGTGGCGGAAAGCTGCATGGCGTCGGATGCTTCTATGTCTTCCCGTACCTTTTCATGGGCGTTGGCCGTGCCCACATATTGTCCCGTATCCGTGGTGCCGGTCTGCCCCAGTACGACCTTGGAAATCTGCCGATCGAAATATTCGGCCAGAGTCTTGAAGAGCTGCGCGTTGCCGTTCGCGTTCGTGGCCTGAAATTCTATCTGCATGGTGTCGGGGATAATGGCCGCCGCGTCCTGCGCTATGGAGCGCACGGCACGAAGCAGTATCTCCCTCTGTTCTTCTGATGCGTCGGCATCGTATCGCCCCAGGCGAAGGGGAAAGCCGAACACCTGAGCGAACTGCACCCAGCTTTTGATATCGAAGTTCTTGAACAGGTAGTACCAGGCCACGGGCCGGGCCAGCCCGCCGCGTATAGGAAGGCCGGACTTGGATTTATGAATATGCGTGACGAACTTGGCAGGCGCCAGAGGTTCAGGCAGACCGTTTTCTCCCTTCAGGCGCAGGGTAGTGCCGTCGAACCTGTCGAAAACGAACCAGCGGGGGTCACGCCATTCCAGCGCAAACGGATACCAGTTCCGGCCTTCGGTGTTCCACATGATTTCACAGACGGAATAACCTTTTCCCACGGCATCGAGAATGTCCTGCATGGCGGAGGCAACAACGCCGGAAGAGATGACATCCCGCACAAGGTCGGCGGCCTTCACGTCCTCGGCGGAGTCGGACGCGGCTTCCACCTGCACAGGGAGTCCCGCCACCTGCAACTTGCGGGTGGACAACACGGACCGATAGTGCAGATCCTTCTCTTCCATCTCTTCGGCAAGCTCAAGGTATGCCAGGGCGTCACCCTGTTCCGCAGCCAGAAGAAGGGAAGTCAGACGGCCCGGAGTAAGATTCTGCGCAGGATGCCCGGAAAGAATCTGCCGGACGCCCGTCACCGTGGGTGCCGCCTGTTCTTCATGCAGGCGGCTTTTGTCGATGGGATTGCCGTATGCGTCATAAAGAGTCTTCACCACGCGCCTCCGGTAAACATGGTATCATCATCGAAATCGTCATCCCCGCACATAAAGCTGTCTTTTTCCCGTACCGTCGCGGGGGTATAGCCGTAATCCATGCGAGGAGAACTTGCCGCGTTTACGGCCAGAAAAAGCGCCCAGGTACGGTCGGCATGACCGGAATTGTCCGATTCCGCCACAAAGCGCGGCGCGCCCGTAGGACCGGATACCTTTTGCAGCTTGTGTAGATCAGAGCGCAGAGCCTGCACCCCCAGCGGGATACGGATACGTCGGTCTTCAAATGCCTGCTTGCCGAGCGTTGCCAGGGTGAGTTTGTTCGTGCCGGTAAACAGTACACCTTCCACACGGGTGGAACCATGGCGGGCCTTCGCATCTTCCACGGGCTTTTCCCCCATGCCGGTCTGGTCCATACAGACGCGCAGCACGCGGTAACGCTGCATCACGTCGTCAAGCAGAAAGTCCTGTTCGGCAAACGTCGCTCCTTTGCGTTCGATAATTTCCCGCGTCCATAAAACGTCTCCCACCTTTTCCAGTACGGCAACAACGAAAAGGTCATGACGGCGGCCTATATCCACGCCCACATAACAGGGGCCGCCCGTGTAGTTTTCAAAAAGGCCGGCGCGATCATGCTCAGCGGCGTTGATAAGGTCATACGAGAGCCAGGCGCTGGCTTCATCGAGCCATTTCAGCTCGTATTCCTGCGCCCAGGCGTCTTCGTCGTTCAAAGCGGAGCGCAAGGCGTCGATGTCCCGATCAAGCCCGTCCGCCACAGCCTGGTAAATATCCACGGTATGCTGCGACCAGCCCGTTTCCCTATCGCCGGTCATGAGGTCATAGAATTTGTTCCCCTTGCCGTTCGGGGTGGACACGACACGTAGCTTCAGGCCGGGCTTGGAAATTACGGGGAAAAGCGCTGTCCATATCTTGCGGGAATCAGCATGAAAGGCGAATTCATCGAGAAAGACATTGGCGGAAAAACCGCGCGCGGTGTCCGGGTTGGCGGGCAGCGCCGTTACGCGGGAGCCGTTCTTAGTCACGACTTCCAGAGACTTCACTACGGTGTTGTCGGAAAGCCTGAAGTCGTCAGTAAACGCCTCGAAGCCGACATTCATGGCGCGAAGGTGAAGTTTCAGGCCTTCCTCCATGGCCTCACGCGCCTGCCTTTCGCCGCGGGAAAGAATCACCCAGCGGGTACGACGGCCGGTAACTTCCGCGTCGATGAGATCTTCTGCGATTTCCAATGTGGTGGTAAACGTCTTACCGGTCTGCCTGGCAAACATGCCGATCTTGAAGCGGCTTTTATCGTCCAGCCACCGGCGCTGATACGGGTAAAGTATGGCGCTCATGCTTCGCCCCGGTAGATGGCCTTCATCCGCTCAAGCGCCTGTTCGGGGGTAAGCCCGGCGGATTCCGCAGCTGCCTTGCGTGTCGCTTCTTCCACCTTCTTTTCCGCTTCTTTCCGGGCTTCCTCTTTCATTTTGGCCACCATTTCCACGTCGGTTTTGCTGGCTCGGCCCAGCGATTCCAGCGCGCCGGAAAGTATGGCAATCTGCTTTACATCCAGCGTTTCTCCGCGTGTGATTTCACGCCCCAGGCGGGAAACGAGCGCCTGCAACATTTCAATGTTGGCGCGCATGGCCTTGGGTTCGGTATCAGTGCCGAACTCCTTTACCAGAACTTCCGCCACCTGCCTGCTTTCGCGGACGGAAGCGATGATCTCATCATAGGACTGCTTGTATCTGCCGAGGGCGGAGCGTGAGACTTCGGAAACACCGATATTGCGCAGAGCAGAAAGAATTTCGTCCAAGGTGCGCCCGCGTTCCAGAAGGGAGTTGATTTCCGCAACAATTTTCGGATCAAGTCTATGTATGGAAGAGCGCCTGCCCATATCATGCCCCCGCGCGCGGACGCTTTACGCCGGGCACACTCACCCGGCCGCGCGCTACATCTTCCCCGCGTCCGGTAAGGTGAAGAACCTTCACTGCGCCGAGATCTTCCACTTCGGCAAGTCCCATCTCTTCCAGCCAGGCCGCGTCCGTTTCCACCTGATCGCGGGATACGGGATGTCCGTAGGCGTCAAGAGCGTCCTGCATAACGGAAGTGTTCATTTCATAGCCCGGTGCATCGGCCAGAAACCGCAGCATAGCGCAGCGGCGGCTTTCCGCCTGAAGCTGGGCAAAGGTCCTCTTTTCGGTCATCGACCACTCTCCAAATGATGTTCAATCAGCATGGAAATTTCGTTTTTGAGGCCCACCATAGACGTTTCCATACCGTCCATGCGCCCGCGCATTTCTTTCATGTCTCCGCGCAGCTCTGATAAGGAAAGCGCAATTTTGTGCATGGTTTCGTTGTCCGGCACCGTCTCCATGCGTCGTTCCAGCTTTTCTACGCGTCCTTCCAAAGTATCTTGAGCTTCAAGGATGGCTTTATGTTCTTCCCTGCTGACAAAGCGCCGGGAAAGCTGCCACAGGCACCAGCCACAGGCCAGTGTTGCCGCGATACTCAAGAGGGGCCACCAGCGGTTGATTTCATCAAGCAGGGTATTCATGACTTCCCCTTTTCATATTCAATAAGAGCACTGTATGCGGCTTCCATGCTGCGGCAGTACCCGCCAAAGTCCCTGATATGGGCAAGCACGTCTTCCGGCGTGGTCAATGTGTCTTCGCGTACCCCGGCACGAGAGGTTCCGGCGGAACGGGAAGCGTCAGAAGGTTTGCCGGGGGCGGAAGCCTCGTTTCCGGAGCGGTTATCGAGACCGAGGGCTTCGTTGTAGAGCCGCACCCAGTCAGCAGTAAGGCCAGCGCAATCACGGCGGGCAGCTTCCGAAACATCTTTGAGTCTCCTGTTGAATTCCCGGCGCTGTTTATCCAGCTCCTGATCTTTGTTTACGAGATCGGCCTGTAAACGGTCGGCAAGGGCGGCGGATTCTGCCAGGCGCTCGCGGGCGCTCTTTTCGGCAGAAGCCACGGCTTCGGCGTGTGCGGTCTGTATGGCGGCTATCTGCGCCTTCGCTTCCTCCTCGGCGGTGTCTCTGCCGTGAATGTATCCGGCGAGCAGAGAAACGATGCACAGCAGCCACGGAAGGGAGCCTTCGGATAACCAGGAAAGCAGCTTACCCAGCATGTTCCGTTTCCTTTGCGGCTTCTTCCAGCCTGCGGCAGGCCACGTCGAACCATTTTTCTTCCCGTTCCACGCCGATGAAACGGCGCTTATTCTTCAATGCCGCTACGCCGGTGCTGCCGGACCCCATGAACGGATCGAAAACAGTCTGCCCCTCGCTTGTATAGGTACGGGTGAGCCATTCCATGAGTTCCACGGGCTTACCCGTTGGGTGGAAGCTCTTGCCGCCGGTGCCGCCGCAATGAATAATGCTGCGGGGATAGCGCAGGCCGTCCGGGCTGCTGCCAGCGGGACCCAGTTTTTTCTCTTTGTAAACCCGACTAGGGCAACGCCTGAAAACGTTGTTCCTATAAGGTGCTCCCTGAAACTTCTGCGGATGGTATTCCGGCTGACTTCGGTAAAATACCGCCATGAGCTCATGGGCACGTAATGGGCGACGGTTCGCGTCCAGGTGCCCTACGGCATGGGCTTTTTCGTACACCAGGTCATAGCGGAACCATTTCCGGTTGCTGTTCACCACGTCCACAAAGAACGTCCCCGCACCGAACACCACCACGGCGGCGTTCTCCTTTATGGCCGGGGTGATCTTTTTCCAAAACGCGGCCATGTCGGCTGGCTCCGAGTCCCAGTCACACGCCGTTGCCCCATAGGGCGGATCGGTAAACACGGCGTCCAGGTCTGTGGGGAGTTCCACATCCCGGTAGTCGGCCAGATAAAGCGTGGCACCACCTATTTGTTCAACTCTCACAGGTTACTCCCGATCCCCAGCCTGCTTTGATATACAGGCGCTGTCTTGCCATGATTCGCCGCACATAGTCCCGGTTCTCCCGGAAGGCGGAAGTGTTGCGGCCCGCGT
>JAXVQY010000217.1:0-14904 GCA_037303805.1 bacterium
ATTTAGCCCCGTCTTGTCAAACACTTTTTTGCCTTTTTGGCGAACTTTTTTCGTTGTTGATCGTAATATACTAATTATATTGATATTATTTTCAATACGTTTCTGTTCTGGGCGGGATGGTTCAGCCATCTTCCCGGCAGATATCGTCCGTCTATGCAGAAAACGGATCGTTTTTCTTTTTCAAAACGCCATATCCACTCAATCCGACAAAAAAGGGAGGGCCATGCCCTCCCTTTTCTCATACTGCTCCGTATGCCTGCGGCATATTACGGATGATTATGGAACTTGTCGGCCACGGCCTCGGAGCCGCTGTGGCAGGGCGTACAATCCATATTGCCCTTCTGGATATCGGACATCTTGCCCTTACCATGGCAGGTGGTGCAGCCGGTCACGGACTCCTGCTTGGAAATCGCACCCTTCCAATCCTTGCCGGCTTCAATCTTGGCATTGAGGATTTCAATGGCCTTGCGGCTGACGTCAGCCGTGATACGACCGCAACGTTCGCTTCGTTCCGTGCTGTTCGCAGCCAGCTTGGTGGCATAAGACCAGCGGGATACGGAAACATGGCAAAGAACGGAATGAGAAATGCTGGTGGGAAGATCTCCCTTCACGCCCTGAGCGGCATCCCCGGGCTGATAGATGGGGAACGCCGTCTGCTCATACCAGCGGAACAGCTCGTTCACCATGGGAGTCGCTTCCTTACGGGGATAGAACACCGAGAATGCCATGGCAGCACCGGCAAGCGCGCCGCAGATGGTTCCCCAGTCGGACATGCCGCCCTTGAAGCCTTCCATCATGGTGAAGGGGAAGCTATTGTAGGGCGCACCGAACTTTTCAGCCATCGTGCCGACGATGCTGTAGAACACCCCGTAACCGCAGCCGTAGCCCTTATACCAGTAACCCTGATAAGCAACGGCGCTCGCGGCGGCGATATCATCTATCTTTTTCGGGGTCCAGCCGAACTCTCCGCCCATCTGAGCAAAGTGTCCGTTCTTGCCGCCGGACATGGCGGGAGCCGCAGGTGCGGCGATAACAGTACCAGACATGGCGGCAAGGGAACCGCCGACGGCCAGACCACCCATGGCGCCCAACATGGCTCTTCTGCTGTAATCCATAATATTCTCCGAGGTAGAAAATAATACATAGCAGGCACTTTTCCGTCCGAGAAAAGGCATACGGTCGTACTATGTGATTAATAGAACATTATGTCAATCAAAGACATGGAAACCGCTTCATATTTGCAGACGAGCAACGAAATTCCGGCGTTACACCTCTCGCATAAGAACAGCCGACCGCGCTCATTTTTTCCATATTGCACCTGCCGTGCTTCTTGAGTAAACCGAAGGCGACAGCCCTGAAGGGCAAAGCATTTCACGAAATTTCACGAAGATGGAAAAACAGGAGTCCCGCCATGAACAACGAATCCTGCAAACAAAAACCGTATCTCAGGTGGTTTTCCACCATCTGCGGTATTCCTCATGAATCCAGAAACGAACAACAGCTCAGCAATTTTCTCGTCAGCTTCGCCGAGGAACGCGGACTTGCCGTAGTTCAGGATGCGGCAGGCAACATTCTGATCAGAAAACCCGGCACCAAGGGTATGGAACAAGCGCCGACGGTCATTCTTCAGGGCCACATGGACATGGTATGTGTGAAGGATGAAGGTCTCGACTTCGACTTCGCCAAAGATCCGCTCAAGCTGGTATTCGACGGCGACAATCTGCACGCGGAAGGCACGTCTCTCGGTGCAGACAACGGTATAGCCCTGGCCTATATTCTTGCCCTGATGGACGCCGAAGATATTCCTCATCCTCCGCTGGAGGCGGTGGTTACCGTTGATGAAGAAGTAGGTATGGGGGGAGCAACAGTTTTTGATGCCTCACAGCTTAAGGCATCCTACTTCATCAATATGGATTCCGAAGAAGAAGGTGTTTTCTGCGTCAGCTGCGCCGGGGGCAGAAGAAGTCAGATGCATATTCCCGTCGCGACGGAAGAGACAGCGAACATCTCCGGACAAGAAAAATCTTCCTTCAGACGCATTACCGTAGGCGGCCTTGCCGGCGGTCATTCCGGTCTGGAAATCAACAAAGAACGGGGCAACAGCAACAGGCTTCTGGCAAGAGTGCTGGATGACATGATGCAGAAATACCCCTGCCGTCTTGTCTCTCTCTGCGGAGGAACGGCCGCCAACGCCATTCCGAAGGAAAGCTCCGCCGTCGTTCTGCTTCAGACCGAAGAGAATGAAGTTCGGAAATATCTCGAACACTGGGCCGAAGTCTTCCGTCATGAACTGAGAGGTGCGGACGGCGCAGGTCTGACCATCACCTTTGAGCATGCGGAAAACAGCGACAGGGTACTCACGCAGGAATCGACCGGACGCATTCTCTCTGCGGCCTTGCTGATTCCCAACGGCATTGCTTCCATGGATATGACCATCACCACGCAGCGCCTCGTGGAAAGCTCCAACAATTTTGCCATGATCCGCATGGGAGAAAACGAGGTTATCTTCCACTGCCAGACCAGAAGCTCTTCCGCCAGCAGGAAGGAGGCACTCTGCCGTAAAATAGACATTCTCGGTGCCATGGTCGGAGCTACAGTAAAGCATTCCGGAGACTACCCGGCCTGGGAATACAATCCGGATTCCCGGCTTCAGCCTCTGTTCGAAACGACGTACAGAGAACTGTTCCACAAAGATGCCAGAGTGGAAGGCATTCACGCCGGTCTGGAATGCGGTCTTTTTGCCGAAAAATTCAAGCAGCTCGGCCGGAACATGGACTTTCTGTCCTTCGGTCCCGATGTCGTCGGTGCCCATTCCACCAAGGAAACGCTTCATCTTTCTTCAGCGGAACGATCCTGGAAACTGCTTCTTGAAGTTCTTCGCCGCATCGGCGAAGGCGCCTGAACAGCATAACGGTCTTCATCTCGGACAGGACATGCCGATGGAAAATCGGTCTGTCCTGTCCGCCCGCATGCGGATGCAGGAAGGCCGCGTCGTTGGACGCGGCCTTCTCTTTTGGGATACGCTGTCGTCGGTGTGATCAGACGAAGAATTTCTGAATATATCCCTGCACGAACACCAGAGCCACCACAAGCGGAAGAATCCAGGTAAGATAAAAGCGCAGGACACGAGGAAATTTCACACCTCGTCCGGCATCGGTTTCCGCCATGAAATTGTCCCAGCCCCAGCCGAATCGATGGCAGCAGAAAAGCATGAAGGTAACGGCACCGATGGACAAAAGGTTATTGCTGAGAATGAAATCCTCGAGATCCATCAGAGTGCTGCCTTTACCGAGGGGTTGTATCCAGGACAGCACGTTGAACCCCAGCACGCAGGGCAGAGTAAGCAGAGTAAGAGCCACACCGTTGACCAGCGTGGATTTTCTGCGCGACCATTTCCATACATCCATGCTGTAGGAAATGATGTTCTCGATGACGGTAATAACGGTAGTCAGCGCAGCCGCGCTCATGAACACGAAAAACAGCGTTCCCCAGAAGCGCCCGCCGGACATGGAATTGAACACGTTGGGAAGCGTAATGAAGATAAGACCTGGGCCGGAATCGGGCTCGACACCGAACGCGAAGCAGGCCGGAAAGATGATGAATCCCGACATCATGGCCACAAAAGTATCGAGACAGACAATCCAGAGCGACTCCTGCGTGATGGTATATTCACGCCCGAGATAACTGCCGAAAATGCACATCGAGCCGATGCCGAGACCGAGAGTGAAGAAAGCCTGATTCATGGCGTCGTTCAGCAGACTCCAGATGCCTGCGTCAACGGCTCTCTCCCAGTCCGGGGCAAGATAGAACGTAAGCCCCTCCAATGCTCCCGGAAGCGTGACGGCACGGATGGCCAGCCCTATCATGATGACGAGAAGACCGGTCATCATGAGTTTGACCACTCGTTCTATGCCTCTGCGCAGCCCGAAACCGCAGACGATGAAACACGCAATGGAGGTCAGAAAGGCCCAGAACGTCATTCCCGAGGGATCGGAAAGCATGGCTCCGAAGGCCGCAGGCATCTGATCGGCAGGCACGGAAAGTTGTCCGGTCGCCGTTCGCCATACATAGAAAAGCATCCAGCCGGCCACGGGTATGTAGAACATCATGAGCAGGTAGCTGCCCACAATACTCAACCAGCCCATACGATGCCAGGAAGATCCCTTCGGTTCCAGGACCCGGAGCGCATTGCCGAGATTCTGCTGCGAAGCTCTTCCCACGGAAAATTCCATGATGAGCAGAGGCAAGGCAAGCAGGAGCAGAAAAAACAGATAGGCGACCACAAAGACCGCTCCGCCGTATTTTCCCGTAATATAGGGAAACCTCCATACATTGCCCAGTCCTATGGCACATCCGGCGGAAACGAAAAGAAAGCCGATACGACTGGCCATTTTCTCACGTTGCATGACTTACTCCGAGCACAGGGAACAAGTCTGGCGCATGGTCTTGTTCGGAAGGCCATGCGCCAGACGTCGATCACGAAAAAGGTTTAGAAGAACTTCTGGATATAGCCTTCCACAAAAATGACCAGAAGCACAACGGGAAGAATCCAGGTCAGATAGAAGCGCAGGAACTTCGGAAACTTCATACCGGCTCCCGTATCGGCTTCGGCAATGAACTTGTCCCATCCCCAGCCGTAGCGCTGACAGCAGAAAAGACAGAATATCAACGAGCCTATGGGCAGCAGATTGTTGCTGATGATGAAGTCCTCAAGATCCATGATGGTGGATCCCGCCCCGAGAGGCTGAATGTCGGACCAGATATTGAAGCCGAGGATACAGGGCAGCGTGCAGAGCGTGAGCACTACGCAGTTGACCTTGACGGCCTTCTGTCTCGTCCATTCATAGGTATCCATGAAATGAGAAATGATGTTCTCAAGCACGGCAATGACCGTCGTCAGAGCAGCCGCGCTCATGAAGACGAAGAACAAAGCGCCCCAGAAGCGTCCCAGCGCCATGTTGTTGAAGATATTGGGCAGGGTGATGAAAATGAGACCGGGTCCTGCATCGGGCTGCACTCCGAAAGCAAAGCATGCCGGAAAGATGATGAGGCCGGACATGAATGCCACGAAGGTATCAAGAGAAACGATAAATACCGATTCCTTGGTCAGCGTGTTGGATCTGTCGAGATAACTGCCGAAAATGCACATGGCGCCGATGCCGATGCTCAGGGTGAAGAAGGCCTGATTCATGGCGTCGTTGATAAGGGACATGATACCTGCATCCATGGCACGCTGAAGATCGGGCACAAGATAGAAAGCCACGCCCTTCATGCTTCCGGGCAGCGTAATGGAATGCACGGCCAGGCCGATGACGATGACGAGAAGGCCGCCCATCATGATCTTGACCACACGTTCCACGCCCTTCTGAAGGCCGAGTGCACAGACGCCGAAACAGCCGAGAGAGGCCACGAGCGTCCAGAACAGCATGGTGCCCGGGCTGGCGAGCAGATTGGAAAAGACTCCCGGCACCTGATCCACGGGAACGGACAGCGTCCCTGTGACGGTGGCCCAGCAGTAATACATCATCCACCCGGCCACGGGTATGTAGAACATCATGAGTGCATAGGAGCCGATGATGCTGAAGCAGCCGAAGTAACTCCACTTCGATCCCGGCTTAAGCTCACGGAACGCCCGGGACATATTTCTTCTCGACGCACGCCCGACAGTGAACTCCATGATGAGAATGGGCAGACCCATACCAAGCAGAAATACAAGATACGCGACAAGAAAGACCGCGCCACCGTATTTACCTGTAATAAAGGGAAAACGCCAAACGTTTCCGAGGCCGATGGCGCATCCGGCGGAAAGAAACAGGAACCCCAGCCGGCTGGCGAGCTGTTCTCGTTGAGCCATATCATATTCTCCTTGGCGGAATATTTTTTCTTCATATATGATGAAACATCGCGGTACGGCAACCGGAAATCCCCTGCTCCGGTCTGTACACCTGTGAACGTGTACGCTCATGCCGCCCTTATTTCAATATTCATCAAACGTATACCTGGTTTTTCAAGGTAAAAAATGTCTCCATAACTGCAATATATGCCTGCTCATTCACAAGATATATTTTTTTAAAGATACAATTTTTAAAGACAATCCTCTCTTTTTATCCGAACTGCGGCAACATTTCTGCTGCCGCAGTTTTTATTCATGCATACATCTGTTTAAAAAAACTTCTGAATATATCCTTGAGCAAAAATGAAGAGGAATATGACGGGAAGAATCCAGGTCAGATAGAAACGCAGGAACTTCGGGAATTTCATCCCTCTGCCTGTATCGGCCTCGGCGATGAATTTGTCCCATCCCCAGCCGTATCGATGACAGCAGAACAGCATGAAGAGGAAAGAGCCCAGAGGAAGAATATTGTTGCTGATGATGAAGTCCTCAAGATCGAGCACGGCGCTGCCGGGGCCGAAGGGCTGAAAGTCCGACCAGACATTGAAGCCGAGAATGCAGGGCAGCGTGAGCAGGGTGAGTATCACAAAATTAATGATGGTGGCCTTTCGGCGGGACCATCCGTATCCGTCCATGAAGAAGGCAATGATGTTCTCCAGAACGGCGATGACCGTCGTGAGTGCCGCAGCGCTCATGAACACGAAGAACAGAAAGCCCCAGAAGCGGCCTCCGGCCATATTATTGAAGATGTTGGGAAGAGTAATGAATATGAGTCCGGGGCCGGCATCCGGCGTCACCCCGAAGGCAAAGCAGGCCGGAAAAATAATGAGGCCTGCGGTAAGTGCCACAAAGGTATCCAGAGCAACGATGAGAACGGATTCCTGCGTCAGCGAACGGTCTTTTTTCAGATAACTGCCGAAAATGCACATACTGCCCATGCCCACGCTCAGCGTAAAGAAGGCCTGATTCATGGCATCGTTCACCAGAGCCATGAAACCGGCATCGACGGCACGTCCGAAATCGGGCTTGAGATAAAATTCCAGGCCGCGACCTCCGCCTTCGAGAAAACAGGAATGCATGGCCAGGCCGAGCATGATGACAAGAAGTCCAAGCATCATGATTTTGACCACGCGCTCCACACCGCGCTGCAGCCCCTGCCCGCAGATGGTGAAGCAGGAGGCGGAAACAACGACGGTCCAGAAAAGCATAAGCAGAGGATCAGCCAGCATGCCGCCGAAAACCGCAGGCACCTGTTCCGTGGGGACTTCCAGTCGTCCCGTCAGCATGAACCAGCAGTAACACAGCATCCATCCCGCAATGGGAATATAAAACATCATCAGAAGGTAGTTTCCCACGGGACTCATGATCCCGAATCTGTGCCACCAGGTTCCCCTGGGTTCCAGTTTTTCCAGAGCATGAGCCATGTTTCTCTGTGTCGCCCGCCCCACGGAAAACTCCATGATGAGCACAGGCAGTCCCACGAAAATCAGAAAAAGCAGATAAACAACCAGAAAAACAGCGCCACCGTACTTGCCGGTAATGTAGGGAAAACGCCAGACGTTGCCGAGTCCGATGGCGCATCCGGCGGAAAGAAGCAGAAATCCCAGTCTGCTGGCAAGCTGTTCACGCTGATTCATGGTTCACTCTCCTGAAGATGATTTCTTCTAGCTATAGGCCAAAACTCATCGGCCAGGCAACCGAAAAAGCCCGGTTTTCCGATGTCACCGTCATCTTGCGTTGAGGTCGACCATGTACTAGAGCTTTTCCACAGGAATACGGCAAAAAAAAATGTCCGATCCGGCAACACCGTGTCCGTCGTCGGACTCAGCCCCGAACCCGGGCCTCGTGAAGTCTGCCCGAAAGCCACGTCCGCCGTCGGACCAAACATCCCCCATTCAGGAAACATCATGAACTCCCGTCACCACAAACGCTGGACCATTGGAGTCAACCGCGCTCTGCTTGCCGCGGAAGGCATGATCATCGGCCTGGGCTGTGCCTGTGTCATCTGCTGCTTTCGTCTTGCTCGGGACAATGCCGCCCCTCTCATCGCCGCCCGTCTTTCCGGCTGGAAGGAACACTGGTGGATTGCTCCGCTCTGGCTTGTCTTTCTCATAGTCGCAGCACGCCTGCTCGGCTGGCTTGTCAAAAAGGTGCCTCTCATTTCCGGCAGCGGCATTCCGCAGACGGAACTCATCGTCCGAGGCCGACTGCACGTCTCGCGCATGGACTGGTTGAAAGTCCTTCCGGCAAAATTCATCGGTTGCCTGATTTCCACACTGGGAGGACTTTCCCTCGGACGTGAAGGTCCCTGCATTCAGATGGGAGCCGCCACCGCCGCTCTTCTGACAGGCCTCTGGGAACGGTTCACCTTTTCCGGTCACATCCATATTGCAGCAGGGGCCGCCGCCGGAATGACGGCCGCCTTCGGCGCTCCCGTGGCAGGACTGCTCTTCGTATTCGAAGAAATGAAAAGCCGCTTCACCTGGGGAGGTCTCATCGCCGTCGGTTGTTCCGCAGTGACGGCTGCTCTGGCGACACGATATCTTTTCGGCTTCGGTCTCATCTTTCCCTTTCAGGATATCCGTTCGCTTCCACTTACCTCCCTATGGCTTCTCCCCGTCATGGGTGTTGCCATGGGAGCGGCCAGCGTCCTTTACAACAAGGCACTGCTCGGCACCAAGAACGCCGAAGCCCTGCATACGCCTCTTTCCCAGAACTGGCGCATACTCCCCCCCCTGCTTGCATCCTTTGTTCTGGCCTTTGTCTGTCCGTCCGTTCTCGGCGGCGGTGAAGAGCTCGCGGGAAGCCTGATACGTCTTTCAGGGGAGCCGGGAAGCCTCCTTTCTCTTCTGCTTATCCTGACAGCCCTGAAAATTTCCTTTTCTCTGTTCAGCTATACGGGCAACGTACCGGGAGGTATTCTCATGCCCATGCTCTGCATCGGAGCCCTTCTGGGGGCTCTGTGCGGGCAGCTGCTTGCCTATGCCGGTCTTATTCCTCCGGAACAGTGGAACACCTTTCTCATCTACGGCATGGTGGGATTCTTCGTCTCCATGGTACGGGTTCCGCTCACCGGAACCGCACTCGTCATGGAAATGTCCGGGGCTCTGACATGCCTGCCCGGAGCTCTCATCGTGGCCTTCCTTGCCTCATGGACAGCGAACGCTCTGCATTGTCCCCCCGTCTATGATTCTCTGCGTGCGGCCATCGTGATTTCGCGGAAAAAATAGCTCCGCCCCGCAAACACAAGAAGCCCTGTATTTTACAGGGCTTCTTTCTCATATATGCACAGACAGTCTGCCGTCGACAACCATCGAAGCTAAAAATATCTTTGACCATCGGTACAGCCGCCGGAAAACGCACCTTCCGATACGCCCCCTCGCCCCGGCTTCCGATTCTCTCCATTACAGCTCAGAAGTCTCCGTCATCCGAATGGACAAATTTCGTGAACGGCGAATACGGAAATCTTCCGAACGGGAGTTTTTCAGGAAATATCATTCCCCGACATATTTTTTTCAGACGATTCAAGCATTCTTGTCAGCAGAACGATACGATCAGCCATATACCTGAGCTCTGAAAGAATGTCGGAAGGCATGACCGGAGCATCAGTCCCCTGATGTTCCGATACGGAGACCAGGGCCTCTCCCGGAGTCTTGAAAAGATCGGACACCGTGCAGTCAAGAAGACTGGCAATCTCCTGAATTCTGTGAAGCCGTGGAACGACGCTGCCGCGTTCAATACGAGAAAGAGAATCAGAGGTGATCCCAAGCCTGTCGGCAAAGACGGCCTGAGGCATTCCCTGAGCTTTTCTTCTGGCCGCGATGTTCGCCCCAAGAAGTACGGCTATGACCCTGTCTTTTTTCTCTTTCATGATTTTCTCCATAATTATTGATATTTAAATGAAAAAAACTATTTTTTAAACAGCTTGTTATATCTATAGTAGACATATTACGACGTTTAATGATTAAATCTCATCATTCGCCGACAATCGTATTGGTAAAGAAACGAATCAGACATTTTCCGGTAATGTTTTTATTACAGGAGATTGATACATGAATGACATTGTTGCGCCATACTGGATGTACTGTAAGGAATCAGTAAAAAAATATCATGTCTCTCATCGTTCACTACATGATATAATGAAAGACTATTCTTCTTTCAAAAAAGAACTTGATGATGTAAATAAAAAAATAAAAGAAACTGAAAATTCCGTTATTAATGCTGGAAATGACGATACCGCAGCAGAAAAACTTGCAGAACTCTTTAAATTTCAAAAAAAGAGGAATGATATTGAAGATCATACCAATGAACTGCTTCTTGTTATATATATGTTTACCAGTGAACAAAACGCCGAAAACTCAAAATAGCAGATGAATGTCCTCATCTGTCTAAAAATGTACGTGTAACCCCAATCCCTTCATCCCATCCGATTTTCGGAGGACGTCAGGAACGGTATGCGCGTGCAATCTTGTTCACGCTGACGGAAATAATATAATAACCTTTTGTTTTTATATATTATTTTATTTTTTCAAAAACAAGTCTTTTCTTTTTGGACGCCGAAGTAAACTTCTTCCTTTCCCTCGCAACACGGCTTCTGTCCGTATTCCGCTCCGTGCTCTCCCTTCGACGGCAATCAGAAAAAACGGAAATGTCGCCTCTTCCGGGAGGCTGCTCCATCGGAGCAGACAGAATAAAAAATAGAAACGGGGGACGTTCTTCTGAACGTCCCCCGCCTGTCAACCAACGAAGTTATGCTTCGTCATTCTCGCTGTTGTCGGCAACCGTATCGAAGCCGACGACATTGGCACCGTCATCCAGTCGGACAAGTCGGACGCCCATGGTGGCACGTCCGACGGAACGTACTTCTTCCACACTGAGACGGATGATCTTGTTCGTTGATGTCAGCAGGATCAGAGAGTCCGTATCGGAAACGGGCATGGCGCCGATGACGTTGCCGGTCTTGGGCGACACCTTGAAGTTGATGAGGCCTATGCCGCCGCGGCTCTGCATGCGGTAGAGATCAATTTTGGTACGCTTGCCGTATCCGAGGGCGGAAACCGTCATGATCATCGTGGAGTTGTCTCCATCCTTCACGGTAACACAGGCAACGACCTCGTCGCCGCGACGCAGTCCTATGCCCTTGACGCCGGAAGCGCTGCGCCCCATGGGGCGTACATCCGGCATGGCAAAACGTATGGCCATGCCGTGAGAGGTCGCGAGCACCACGTGATCGGAATCCGTCACTTCCCTCACGGCGATGAGCTCGTCTCCCTCCTTGAGGCCGAGAGCTATCATGCCGCTCTTGCGGCAGCGGGCGTACAGCGAGGCGCTGGAACGTTTGACCATGCCCTGCTTGGTCGTGAACAGGAAATAGCTGTTCTCGGCAAATTCGCGCACCGTAAGGGCGTTGGCAACCCACTCGTCCTTTTCCAGAGGCAGCAGGTTGGCAATATGCATACCTTTGGCGGTACGGCTGCCTTCCGGCACCTGATGCACCTTAAGCTGATGCATGCGCCCCTTGTTGGTGAAGAGCAGCAGATACTGATGATTGGTGGTGGTGAGGAACTCCTGTACGAAGTCGTCCTCGGACGTATGCAGCCCGGCTATCCCCTTGCCGCCTCTCTTCTGCTGCTGGTAATTGGCCAGCGTGGTACGCTTGATGTAGCCGCGGCGGGACAAGGTGATGACCACATCCTCATCGGGAATGAGGTCTTCAATGTCGATACCGGATAGCTCATCCATGACCACTTCCGTACGCCGGGGTGTAGCATAGGTAGTCTTGATGTACTGCGTTTCCTCACGCAGCACACCGCGCAGAACTTCAGGATCCTCAAGAATGGACGTCAGATAGGCGATGAGCTTCTGCAGTTCGCGGAATTCCTCAAGCAGCTTGTCGCGTTCCAGTCCGGTGAGACGCTGGAGACGCATGTCCAGAATACTCTGTGCCTGAACTTCCGTGAATCCGAAACGATTCACCAGACCGCTCTTGGCTTCCTGCGGCGTTTCCGAACCGCGGATGAGGGAGACGATCTCGTCGATGATGTCGAGAGCCTTGAGAAGACCTTCCACGATATGGGCACGAGCCTGCGCTTTTTCCAGATCGAAGCGGGTGCGTCTGATGACGACTTCACGGCGATGATCAAGGAAACAGGTAAGCGCCGTACGCAGATTGAGCTGCTGGGGCTTGTTGTCCACCACGGCCAGCATGTTGATGCCGAACGACGTCTCCAGCGGAGTGTACTTGTAAAGAGCATTGATGACCAGTTCGGGAATGGTACCGCGGCGCAGGTCGAGAATGATGCGGATGCCCTTCTTGTCGGAAAGATCGCGAAGGTCGGTCACGCCGTCGAGCTTGCGGTCATTGACGAGAGCCGCAATCTTGGTGACGAGCACGGACTTGTTGAGCGCATAGGGAATCTCACGAATGACCACGGACTGATGTCCCTTCTTGCGTTCCTCCACTTCCACGCGGCCGCGTACCTTCACCACGCCGCGGCCGGTGCGATAGGCGTCGAGCAGTCCCTGTCCGGCATAGACGAAACCGGCGGTGGGAAAATCCGGACCATGCACGAGATCAATGAGATCATCCACGGTGCAGTCGGGTTCATCGATGAGACGAAGCAGCGCGTCGCACAGTTCTCCGAGATTGTGCGGAGGAATGTTGGTGGCCATGCCCACGGCAATGCCGGACGAACCGTTGAGCAGAAGATTCGGCACCTTGGTGGGCAGCACTTCGGGTTCCTGCTCCGAACCGTCATAGTTCGGACGAAAATCCACGGTCTTTTTTTCGATGTCGTCCAGAAATTCGGAAGCCAGTCGCGACATGCGGACTTCGGTGTATCGCATGGCGGCGGCGGAGTCGCCGTCTATGGAACCGAAGTTGCCCTGACCGTCTTCCAGAGGATCGCGCATGTTGAAGTCCTGCGCCATGCGCACAAGAGCATCGTACACGGCGGAATCACCGTGAGGGTGATATTTGCCGATGACGTCGCCGACCACGCGGGCGCTTTTCTTCGTGGGCCTGTTGTAGGTATTGGCCATCTGAGACTGCGCAAAAAGAATGCGGCGATGCACGGGCTTGAGACCGTCACGGGCATCGGGAATGGCTCGACCGATGATGACGCTGAGCGAATAGGCCAGATAGGACTGACGCAGCTCTTTTTCTATATCGACTTTAAATTCTGCCACGGTAGGAATCCTTTGGGCGATGGTTGGAAAACGCCCCGGGAAGAGGACCCCTTCGCGGGAAGGGGCCCGGATTGTCAGATGTCGAGATCTTCCATGGAAAGCGCGTTGCGGATGATGAAGTCGCGGCGCAGATCGGCGCGGTCGCCCATGAGTTCCTCAATGGTGTCGGACGCGGCCTGGGCGTCTTCAATGCTGACCTGCAGAAGCGCTCTCTTTTCGGGGTTCATGGTGGTCATTTCCAGCTGTTCGGGATTCATTTCACCGAGACCTTTGTAGCGCTGGATATTGAAGCCCTTGCGTGCTTCGGCGTAGGCGGATTCGCGCAGCTCGAAGTAGTCCTTGACCTCACGGCTGGACTCGGAACTCGACAGCGTGACGGGGAAGGAACCGCAGGCGCCCTCGAGAGACTTCCACACCTGACGAGCATGGCGGTACATGCGGGAATGGAAAAATTCCACGGCCAGGCGGGTCCGATGTCCGCTCTTGTTCTCAAAGACAAGGAAGGAGCGGTCGTCATCTTCCAGCTTTTCCACTTCCAGCCTGGCCGCATATCCCTGTTCCTTCATCCAGGTCAGGAATTTTTCGGGAAGACCGCTTTCCGCCACGGCAGGCGTCAGCTCCTCGTCAAAACGGAGGAAGGACAGGAACAGTTCTCTGGAAATGGCGGAATTCTCCGCCTCCATGACGGACTTTTCCAGATCGTCAATATTCTTGAGCAGAGCAATGAGTTCTCCGCCCCGGTACACCTTGCCTTCACCCGTGGATACGGACACGCCGTCGGACAGACGCTGAAGCAGGAATTCGTCAAGTTCGTTGTCGTCCTTCAGGAACTTGACCGTGTTGCTGCCCTTCTTGATGCCGTACAGCGGGGGCTGGGCGATGTAGATATGACCTTCCTCGATGAGCTTGGGATAGTAGCGGAAGAAGAAGGTAAGCATGAGCGTGCAGATGTGCGCACCGTCCACGTCGGCATCGGTCATGATGATGATCTTGTGGTAACGCAGCTTGGAATAATCCATGTTTTCGCCGATGCCCACGCCCATGGCCGTGATCATGTTCTTGATTTCCTCGCTGGCGAGCATGCGGTCGAAACGGGCGCGCTCCACATTCAGGATCTTGCCGCGAAGCGGCAGAATGGCCTGCGTCATGGGATTGCGTCCCTGCTTGGCGGAACCGCCTGCGGAATCACCTTCCACGATGAACACTTCACATTCCGAAGGATCCTTGCTCTGACAGTCGGCAAGCTTGCCGGGCAGAGAGTTGTCGGAAAGAGCGCCCTTGCGGCGTACGAGTTCGCGGGCACGACGAGCGGCTTCGCGGGCGCGGGAGGCTTCCGTCGCCTTTTCGATGATGACGCGGATGTCCTTCGGATGCTCCTGAAAATAGACGTCGAGCGCATTGTACACCACGCCGTTGACGATGCCCACGACCTCACTGTTGCCGAGCTTGGTCTTGGTCTGACCTTCGAACTGAGGCTGAGGCAGCTTGACGCTGATGATGGCCGTCAGACCTTCGCGTACGTCGTCGCCGGAAAGGCTGTCGCCCTTGAGCTTTTTCTGAAGATCCGGCTGACTCTTCACGTAATTGTTGATGGCGCGGGTGAGCGCGGTCTTGAAACCGGCCAGATGCGTGCCGCCTTCGTGCGTGCGGATGTTGTTCGCAAACGTCAGAGTCTTTTCGTTGAAACCGGAATTGTACTGAAGGGCGAAGTCCACCGTTACATTGTCCTGAACGCCTTCCCCGCTGATGATGGGATGCAGACCGGCTTCGTTGCTGTTCAGATCCTTCACGAACTGCTCGAGGCCGCCTTCGGCGTGATAGGT
>JAXVQY010000218.1:0-8502 GCA_037303805.1 bacterium
CACGGTCCGTGTGTTCTGACCGTGATCCGAGATGGCGGACTTTGCGCGGAGGCGGCAACATCCGGCTTCCGTTGATGGGAAGCTGTTCAGATGAATTTCATGATTACTGCCTGTTTTTGTTCTGCAGGCGATCTCTC
Source organism: bacterium (assembly GCA_037303805.1). Classification (GTDB taxonomy): domain Bacteria; phylum Desulfobacterota; class Desulfovibrionia; order Desulfovibrionales; family Desulfovibrionaceae; genus Mailhella. The sequence continues at coordinate 138 of JAXVQY010000218.1, forward strand.
AGAATAATGGCCAGAAGATTCATGCCCACCACAAGGAATATGAGCATGAGAGCCGTACCGTACTGCAGGGGGAGCGTTTTTTCGATATCCGTACCGGAAGTGGCAAGAATATACATGTGATAGGGGAGGGACATGACGGGGCTGAGGAAGGAGTCGGGCATGTGCGGAGTGAAATACACGGCTGCCGTAAACATGATGGCGCCGGTTTCACCGGCAGCGCGGGCAAGGCCGAGAATACAGCCGGTAAGCATGCCGGGGAACGCCGCCGGTATGACGACTCTCAGAATGGTCTGTATTTTTGTGGCGCCCATGGCAAGAGAGGCCTCTCTCCACGAGTCGGGAACCCGTCGCAGGGATTCTTCCGCCGTATTGATGATGATGGGCAGTGTAAGAATGGCCAGCGTAAGAATACCGGAAAGCAGGCTTACACCGAGCCCCAGGAAAGTGACGAAAAAGGAAAGCCCGAAGAGGCCGAAGACGATGGAAGGGACGCCGGCAAGGTTGTTGATGCCGAAACGGATATAGTAGGTGAGACGGGAATGTCGGCTGTATTCATGCAGATAGACGGCAGTGGCCACACCGATGGGAAAAACGATGATCATGGACCCGAAAGCCAGCAGGAACGTTCCGACTATGCAGGGCATGATGCCGCCTTCAGTCATCATTTTTCTTGGGTATTCCGTAAGAAATTCCCAGGAAAGGGCGGAAAAGCCGTTGATGGCGAGGTAAAGGCAGACGCCCGAAAGTGCCAGCACGTTGATGGCGGCTGAAGCATGCAGCAGTCCGAACATGATGCTCTGGATACGCAGGCGTAACTGATTTCGCGAAGCGGTATTCATATTTTTTCTCTGAAACGTTTTGAAGACGATGCCGAGTCGGGCAGCCCTAACATCCTATGCCGGAGTTTTTCTTTTCCGCAATGCGGAAGGCCGTGGCATTGAAAATGAGCGTAAAGATGATGAGGACTATGCCTGTAGCAAACAGGGCATAGTAATGTTCGCTGTGGAAGGGAGCTTCCGCCATTTCTGCGGCGATGGAGGCAGGAATGGGGCGAACGGAGTCGAACAGGGACGTCGGGATGACGGCGGCACCGCCGGCCACCATGAGAACGACCATGGTTTCTCCGATGGAGCGGGACATGCCGAGCATGACGGCTGTACCGATGCCGGAACTTGCTGCCGGAAGGACTACGCGGATCAGGGTTTCCCACTTTGTTGCGCCAAGAGAAAGAGAGGCTTCACGCAGTTCTCTCGGAACGGAATATATGGCATCTTCAGCCACGGAACAGATGATCGGGACGCTCATGAACGCCAGCATGAGTCCGGCGTTGAGCAGATTGAGACCTGTCGATGCACCGAGGTAGTCCTGAAGAAAGGGGGCGACCACGACCATACCGAAAAAGCCTATGACCACGGAAGGAAGGGCGGCAAGCAGTTCGACGAAAGGCTTGACGATTCGTCTCATGCCGGGCTTTGCGACTTCGGAAAGATAGATGGCGGTCGCGACACCGAGCGGTACGGCAATGACGGTGGCCAGTGCCATGACCGTAAGCGAACCCACGATAAGAGGCAGGATGCCGAATTCCATGGGGTCATCGGTGGGGTACCAGTTCAGGCCGAACAGAAAGTCGGTAAGCGGATAGTCCTTGAAGAAAGGAAGACCATCCAGCAGAAGGAAGAGAACTATGCCCGCCATTGAGAGAATGGAAAGGGTAGAGATGCCGGCCAGCAGCCATTCCGTGAAGCGTTCCTTGCGAGTTTTCATGCCATGTCCATAGGATACAAAAAAGTGGGGGAATTTCCCCCGGGGTGGGTCGGCTCCAGGAAGCCTCCGCCGAACTTTCAGCCTTCGGCCGAGCATCTGGGGAGCCTGATCTCTTTGCAGGTGCCGGACGCGGCGGGACGATTTCATCCGTCCCGATCTTCCGCGGGGAAAAGGCACTTACTTGGCGAGCGGAATGTAGCCTGCCTTCAGAACATCCTGCTGGCCGAGCTTGGGATCAAGCATGAAGTCCATGAACTTCGCGGTATTGCCGGAAGGCTTGCCGTTGGTGAACAGATAGAGTTCACGAGAGAGAGGCCACTTTTTGGCAAGAGCGGTTTCAGAGGTGGCCTTGATGCCGCCGATGGAGAGCCCCTTGACGTTGTCATTCAGATATCCCATACCGATATAACCGATAGCGTTGGGATTGGTGGCAACGTTCTGAGCCACACCGCCGTTGCTGGCCTGGGTGAGGGCCTTGGGCATGACCTTGGTATCCTTCATGACCAGTTCCTTCCAGCATTCATAGGTGCCGGAGGAGTTGTCGCGGTTGACGACCACGATGGTGCTGTCGTTGCCGCCGACTTCCTTCCAGTTGGTGATCTTGCCGGAGAAGATATCGCGGAGCTGATCAATGGAAAGATCTTTTACGGGGTTCTTGGAATTGACGATGGGAACGAGGGCATCCACGGCGATGGTGGTGCGGGTGAGTTCCATCTTCTTCTCGGCAGCGAGCTTGGTTTCGCTGGCCTTTACATCACGGGAAGACATGGCCACATCGGTGATGCCGTCGAGCAGGGACTTGAGACCGGTGCCGGAGCCGCCGCCGGAAAGCACGATGGAAATGTCGGGATAGCTGGCCATAAAGTGCTCGGAAGATTTCTGAATGATGGGGAGCACGGTGGTGGAACCATTGATGGTGACGGATTCGGCGGCCGCAGCCGGAGAAGCAGCACAAAGAGCGAACAGGGCGCTCAGAACAATACCTTTGATCTTCATGATCAGACTCCTTTTTTATTCGACGGGTCATTCCGTTCGGACAGGTTGGAACTTAGAAAGGTATTGTTGCGGCAGTATAACTCGGATATTAACTTTTTGTTTCAGTCCAACCTTGCGTCAATTCACGATATTTTTATCAGAATGTAACATTGGCTTCATACAGAAAGACTACATACATTCGAAACCGAAAGGGGAAAACTGTGGATACCAAACAGCCTGTCATACTGGTAGTAGAGGATGACGATGATATCCGTGAACTGGTAGCTTTCTCTCTGGAAGAGGAAGGATATCATGTGGAGCAGGCGGCTGACGGCCTTCGCGGTCAGGAAATGGCGGAGACGCTCAAGCCTGATCTCATCATTCTTGATCTTATGTTGCCCGGCAGAGACGGCCTGTCCGTTTGCCGCGAGCTGAACAAGCATGCCGCGGAGAGCATGCCGTGTCCTATTCTTATGTTGACGGCACGGGGAGAGGAGATGGACCGCATCATAGGCTTTGAGTACGGAGCTGATGATTACGTGGTCAAGCCGTTCAATATCCGTGAACTGATGCTGAGGGTGCGTGCCATTTTGCGTCGTCGCAGCATGGATACCGGTAAGCGCATCATCACGAGACACGGCGTCAGTCTCGATCAGCAGGGACGACGGGTCTCCATCGACGGCCGTACGCTTGAACTTACCGCGCTGGAATATCGTATCTTTGAGGATTTTTTCCTCAATGCCGGACGCATCCGTACTCGTGAAGAGCTTCTTTCTTCCGTATGGGGATACCAGTTCGAGGGATATGAACGTACGGTCGACGTGCATATAGCCCGTCTGCGTCGTAAACTGGGAGACGCCGCGCAGTACCTGGAAACGGTACGTGGCATGGGATACCGCTACAAGGAATAGCCATGAAGAGCACTACCTTTTCCATCAAGATCTTTTTCTGCTTCTGTGTCGTCATTTTGTTTTCCGTGCTTGTGCCATGCGGGTATTTTCTCCACAGCATCAAGCAGGAAAGCATAGATCTTACACGAGAGGAAGCCTTTCGAGAAGTCGCTTTTGTTCGTACCTATGTCATGGAAGAGGTAGAAAAGGGCGAGTTCGATCAGAATACGGCCTTGCCGGCTACCTTGAAGAAATTTTATTCCGGCGGGGAACATCGCGTCACTCTTATAGATGCGGAAGGCACGGTTCTGTATGATTCCTTTGCGGAAAATGTTTCCGAACTGGAAAATCATCGCTACCATGAAGAAGTCGCCATGGCGTTCAGTAAAGGAGAAGGGTCCAGTGTCAGACATAGTTCCAGCCTGGGGACCTCCTTCGTATATGCCGCCAAGCGCGTCAGTATTCCCGGGACGCAGATCAGCATCATTCGTGTCGCCGCCCCGCTTTCTCTTGTGGAGACGCATGCGACCGACAGAAGCAGGGCTCTCATGGCAGGCGCCGTGGCCGCTCTTGTTTTTGCCGTTGCGTTTGCCGCCTTCATGTCCATGAGATTCCGTCGTTCACTGCAGCTCATGATTTCTTCCGTGGAGAATCTGGCGACTCCCGGCAGCCGCAGCGGACGTATCAGTCTGCGTACCCTGCCCGGGGATGAGTTTGCGCCTCTTGCTGCCGCGGTCAACTCCATGGCTCAGCGCATGGAGGTGCAGGTAAACCATATTCTTGCCCAGAAGGCCCAGCTTGACGCCGTGCTCAACAGCATAGCAGAGGGCGTTCTTGTTGTGGACCATGAGGGCTGCATACGCAGTGTGAACGCCACGCTTGTACGTCTTTTTCCTCGTGCCGCACATGCAGAGGGGCTGCAGCCGGTGGAAGTGATTCCTTCGCCGGATCTGCAGAAGGGCATAGAATCCCTGAAACATGAGGTGCCGGAAAAACCCGTGCAGTTTGAAATGGATAACATGTCCGGTCGCAAACTTCAGGTTCTTATCTGTCCCATCGTGGGGGAAAGCAAGCTGTTGATGGCCGTGGCAGTGTTTCACGACATTACGGAAATGTCCGTGCTCATGGAAATGAGGCGTGATTTTGTGGCCAATGTTTCGCATGAGCTGCGTACGCCGCTGACGGCCATCATGGGGTATGCGGAAAGTCTGAAGCGCTATGTTTCGGAGCCGAGGGCTCTTCATTTCCTGGAAGTCATTGATCGGAACTCCCAGTACATGGCCACCATGGTCAAGGACCTTCTCCAGCTTTCGAGCATAGAAAACGGCGCCATACCCATGGATATCAAGCCGATGCCCGCTTCCATGGTCATTCGCGGTGGAATGGATCTGTGCAGAACTTCAGCGGAGGCCAAGAAATTGGAATTCTGCGAAAAGTTGATTCCGGGGGATTTTTCCATCCAGGCCGATGCCGAGTATCTTACACGGGTGGTGCGCAATCTGCTGGAAAATGCCTGTCGCTATGCTCCTGAAGGTTCACAGATCGTTATTTCCGCAGAGCCGGACAAGGAAAACGGCATGGCCGTCTTCCGTGTGGCGGACAGCGGACCGGGCATCCCCCCCGAACTGAGGGTAAGAGTATTCGAACGTTTTTATCGTGTGGAGAAACACAGAGGCGGTCAGGTCTCCACCGGACTGGGACTTGCCATCTGCAAGCATATCGTGGAACGCCACGGCGGATGCATTTCCATTGAAGACGGTCCCGGCTGCATAGTCAGATTCACCGTTCCTCTTGCCTGAACCTTATCAATTATCTCTTTTCAAGGAGATCTCCCATGCAGAATATTAAAATGGAGACGGTGTCGCTGAACTTCTTTTACGGAGCCAAGCAGGCACTGAAGAACATCAGTCTCCAGTTTCCCGAAAAAAAGGTGACGGCACTCATCGGTCCTTCCGGCTGCGGCAAGAGTACGTACCTGCGCTGCCTCAACCGTATGAATGATCTTGTGGCGGGCAGCAGAGCGGAAGGCAGCATCCTGCTCGACGGACAGGATATCAACGTGGATAACTGCGATGTCGTCTCTCTCCGGAGGAGAGTGGGCATGGTCTTTCAGCGTCCGACATCCTTTCCCAAGAGCATTTTTGAAAATGTGGCGTATGGTCTGCGGGTCAACGGAGAGAAGTCGGAATCCGTCATAGCGTCCAAGGTAGAGGAAAGTCTGAAGAGAGCAGCTCTGTGGAACGAGGTCAAAGACAGACTTTCCGATTCCGCACTTGCTCTTTCCGGCGGACAGCAGCAACGTCTGTGCATTGCCAGAGCCCTGGCCGTAGAGCCGGAAATCCTGCTCATGGACGAGCCTACCTCGGCTCTTGATCCCATCGCCACGCAGCAGATCGAGGAAGGCATAGGACAGCTTAAAGATCAGCTTACCGTCATCATTGTTACGCATAATATGCAGCAGGCTGCCCGAGTTTCCGACTATACGGCTTTCTTCTACATGGGAGACCTTATTGAAACGGATGAAACGGATGTCATTTTTACCCGTCCCAAACTGAAGCAGACGGAAGATTATATTACAGGCCGTTTCGGTTAGCAGGCGGTATGCCGTATTTTCCCTGTCGGAGAAAAGACGGTTCTGATTTTTCAGCCGAGGTACCAGGTTTCTCGGCACAAACGAGGTTGAAGGCTGTTTTCGAGTCGCAACGTCATCGAGCATGCCGACAGAAGACGGGATTTCCGTCATACACAGGTTCCGTGCGGAGGCTGAGGTTCCCGCGGGGAATACCGCATGGAAGCCCATGCGTCTATCAGAGGTAGATCATGAAGGATCAGATGTACGGTTCTCCCGTACTTCGGGGATTGAGGACGGAATTGCTCACTATGGGCAGTCTGGTGCAGATGGCGTACAGCAAGGCTCGTACGGCGGTTCTTCTTCGTGATGCGAAGGTGGCTGAAGAGGTCGTCCGCGGGGATGACGTCATTGACGATATGGAGCTTGAACTCGATGAGAAGTGCACCAGTGTCATTGCCAGAACACAGCCTGTAGCCAGGGATCTGCGGTTTATCCTTACGGCGGTACGTATGGTGCTTGATCTGGAGCGCATTGCCGACGAGGCCGTGACCGTGGGACGTCAGAGTAAATATCTGCCGGAAGCTCTTCCTTCCGATCTGGAACAGGAGCTTGCCCGCTACATGCAGCTTGCTTTCGATATGCTGGATACTTCTCTCGGCGCTTTTCGTAATGAGGATGTCAATCACGGAATGACCGTGTTTCAGAGTACGGATGAAAGCGTGCGTCTGTTGCTGTCCATTTATGAGAAGCTCATGGATGCGGTTCGTCAGAATCTTGTCGATCCCGGCGTTGCCGTTCCGCTTATTCTCATCGTCCGATCCATCGACCGGATATGCCGTCGATCTGAGAATATTGTGGAGCATCTGTGCTTTATGTGTGACGGCATTACCGTGAAGCACAGAGTGAAACTTTCCGGGTCCGAAGCCTGAGAAGTTTTGTATTGAGGGATGCGGAAAGCCCCTTTCCCGCCGTACGGCGGGAAAGGGGCTTTCCTTGTGTGCATGGCAAAATCAGTCTTTGCGGAGAAGATTGAGGTGATCGAACAGCTTGAACGCGAGGCTCAGAATGATGGCAATGATGGTCGCAAGCACCATGCCCTGAATGGTGAAGGAGCCGAAGGAGAGCTTGGCTCCGCTCAGGCCTATGATCATGATGACGGATGTCATGACGAGATTGGAAGACTTGCTGTAATCCACCTTGCGTTCCACGAGCACGCGCAGGCCGGAAGCGGCAATGACGCCGAACAGCAGGAGGCATACCCCGCCCATGACGGGAACGGGAATGCCGCGGATGAGTTCTGCGAGCTTGCCGACAAAGGAAAGCAGAATAGCCATGACGGCAGCACCGCCGAGGACCCATACGCTGTATACGCGGGTGATGGCCATGACGCCGATGTTTTCACCGTAGGTCGTATTGGGTGTGGCGCCGAAGAATCCGGAAAGGATGTTGGAGCAGCCGTCGGCAAACAGAGAACGGGAGAGGCCGGGGTCTTTGATGAGGTCACGGCCTACGACGTTGCCTGTGACGAGAAGATGTCCGATATGTTCGGCCAGCACCACGAGAGCTGCGGGAGCAATGATGATGATGGCGTTGAGATCGAAGGTGGGCGCGTAGAAATGGGGCATCTGGAACCAGGGAGCCTCAATGACCGGCGTAAGGTCGACCATGCCCATGAAGAAGGCGAACACATAGCCGCAGATGACGCCGAACAGAACGGGAATAATGGCCAGAAATCCCTTGAATGCCACGGAACCCACGACGGTGACGGCAAGAGTGAACATGGACACCATGACATTATCCATGTTGATGTTGTCTCCTGTGAGTCCGGCCATGGAAGCCGCCGTGGGAGCAAGTTCCAGTCCGATGACGGCAATGATGGAGCCCATGGCCGCGGGCGGGAATATGACGTCTATCCATTTTGTTCCGACGGCTTTGATGATCAGCGAAAAAAGGATGAACAACAGGCCGAAAACAATGAATCCAGACTGTGCCGAGGAGTAACCGCTCGCCGCAATAATAGCCAGCACGGGCGAGATGAAGGCAAAGCTGGAGCCCAGATAGGAAGGAATTTTTCCTTTTGTAAGGATAAGATAGAGCAGCGTCCCGATACCGTTCATGAAAAGGCATGTGGTGGGATTCACCTTGAAGAGGAAGGGCACGAGCA
>JAXVQY010000219.1:0-11026 GCA_037303805.1 bacterium
CCGTCATGGCGGCGAAGCCGAAAAGAAAACCGTGATTCATGCTGGTGATGGTGTTTCTGCCTATGCGGACTTCGGATTCCGTCATCTCCAGGGAAATGCGCGGCAGCTTGGCCGTATTGGCGGCCAGGGCATTGCGGGAGGAGAAAAGGCCGGGACAGATGAGTCCTCCGAGATAGGTGTTGCCGGACACGCAGTCGAACGTGGTTGCGGTGCCGAAATCCACGGAAATGACGGATGCGGCATCGGGAAAGAGCTTTCTTGCCGCAAAAGACGCAAGAAGTCTGTCGGCGCCCACTTCCTGAGGCTGGTCGTAGCCGTTCACGAGGTCGATGTCGAAATCGCCGGGAAAGGTGAGCGGCGTTTTGTTCAGGTACTTGTGCAGGGCCTCGTGCAGCAGAGTGCTTACGTCGGGAACCACGGAACAGACGAGACAGGCGGTGATGTCCTCCGGCCTCAGCCCGTGAAGAGAGACGAGCTGCAGGAGCGAAAGTCCCAGACTGTCCGCCGTGTGCTGTGTTCTGGTAGGCAGAGAGTAGGTTGCCTCCAGAGCGTCGGGGCGGGCAAAGACTATCTTGATGCAGGTGTTGCCGATATCGGCAAGAAGAAGATGTTCGGACATGCATGCACCATCCGGAAAAAGAAAAGACAAGAGAGTTTACCCTTTCTTTGGAACGCACGCAACGGGTAAATGCCCCGGTTTCCGCGCGGGGAAGGGGTCATTTCTTTTTTTCGGCGTCTTTTGCCAGAGGGTGGGCGGCATCGTAGATGCGGGTAAGAGCATCGAGATTGAGGTGCGTGTAGCGCTGGGTCGTGGAAATGCGGCTGTGCCCCAGCAGTTCCTGCACGGCTCGAAGGTCTGCTCCTCCTTCCAGCATGTGCGTCGCAAAGGAGTGACGCAGATCATGGGGGGAGACATGCTGCGGAATACCTGCCGCAGCGGCTCTTTCCTCCAGAATACGGGCTGCCTGCCGTCTGTCCAGGCGTTTTCCTCTGCGTCCAAGGAAGGCCGCGCGTTCTCCGTGAACGGGAGGCACCTGATCTCGGACCGCCATCCAGCGTTCCAGCGCTCTGGCACTGGTATCACTGAGCGGCACCTGACGTTCCTTGCTGCCTTTGCCCATGACACGGACGTGCATGGAGGAAGGACGAATATCTCCGACGTCCAGCCCCAGAGCTTCGGAAATGCGGAGTCCGGAGCCGTAGAGCAGTTCCAGAAGCGCCATGTCCCGCAGGCGGAAAATGTCGTCATTGGTCTTTTCACCTTTGGCGGCATCCTGTTTTTCCGCATTTTTTTCATCAAGGAGACTGAAGACCTGATCGACATTGAGCATGGCCGGGTGTCTCTGATCCTGACGCGGATTGCGTACACCGGCACAGGGATCGGCCTCTATCTTGTGGAGTCGCAGAAGATGGCGGAACAGGGAACGCAGTGCGGAAAGTTTGCGTGCCATGGAGCTTCTGGCCATACCCTGCCGGAACAGGGATGCGGAGAAGCCCTGAATCATCTGCCGGGTAATCTCGGACGGCCGGTCCAGAGAGGCGCCGAGACCGTGCAGATAGGTCTCGAATTCCAGTATGTCCAGCGCATAGGCTTCCACAGTGGCTTCGGAGGCGCCTTTCTGAAACTCCATCCAGGCCAGAAAGGCCGCAGGCCCGTCGGGAAGCGCTGCGGTGATTTCGGAGATGCGGTTCATGTTCTTGCCTCGTAGCGTGCATCGGACAGGCGGCGCGCCAGTTTTTTCACTTCCAGAATCATGAGTACGGCGTTTACGGACGCGCATGTCCACGTGTCGCTCACGTCCTGAGCGGCATAGAGAAGCTCATCGGGGGAGAGAGGCCCCTTTGTTTTCAGCAGAAGGAGAAGTGTTTCCTCTTCTTCCGTCAGGGGAGGCATTCCGCCCGGGGAGGTATGTTCTGCCGGAGTTTTTTGGGATGTCGCCCGGGGAACCGACGGTCGGGACGGAACGGATGCCCGGGCTCTGTCTTCGGACGGCGTTCTTCTTTTTTCTCCGGAGCGCGGACAGGAGGCGGAAGGGGAGGGGGCATTCTGCACTTCGGCGGGAACAGGAGTTTTTTCCCCGTTCATTTCCGTCGACGGAGCCAGAGAGTCTTTGAGATGAGGGAAAAGATCGGCCAGAATATCTCCGGCACTGAAAACGGGACGAGCGCCGTCCAGAAGGAGTTTTTTTGTTCCCTCTCTGTAGGAAGCGCGGATGGCGTTCGGTGAGGGGACATAGACATTTCTTCCCTGTTCCGCGGCAAGGCGCGCCGTGATCAGGCTTCCGCTGCGGGTGTCTTCGGCCTCAGCCACCAGAACGCCGAGGCTGAGTCCGCTGATGAGGCGGTTGCGGACGGGAAAGGCTCCGGGTCCGGGAACCGAGCCCGGAGGCATTTCGCTGACGACAAGTCCGTCCTGGGCGATGCGACGGTACAGATCCGTATGTCTGGCCGGAAAAGGCCGGTCCACACCTCCGGGCATGACCGCTATGGTACGGCCGGGACCGTTCAGCGCGGCTCTGTGCGCGCAGCCGTCCGCTCCGAAAGCCAGTCCTGAAACTACGGTCACTCCGGCGGCAGACAGAGTTTCCGCCACGGAAGAGGTGAAGTCGAGGGCTGCCCCGGAGCTTCTGCGCGAACCGACCACGGCTACGCAGGGAGAGGCCAGCAGGGAGGTGTCGCCCATGGCGTAGAGCAGAGCCGGGGCGTCCGGCAACTCCTTCAGCAGTGCGGGATAGCGGGCGTCATTCCATAGAATGATGGCTGCGGCCAGTGTGCGGGAGGCTTCCCATTCCGGCCTTGCCCTGAGTCGCCAGGCATTATTCAGATACCCTTCCGCCTTTTGCACGGGAACACCCGCTTCCGGCCATGAAGGTACGTTCATCACGGCATCATACGCTGAACCGAAGTGTGTGAGCAGCAGGCAGGCCCCCCGGGCACCGAGACCGGTTATGTTGCGCAGGGCAAGTGCCGCCCAGTATTCCCGGCGACCGTCTTCATCGAGAGCGGCCAGTCCGGTGCCGGAAGAAACACGACCGGCCATGTCAGGCCGCACTCCTGCCTTCGGTATGGAAGAGCCAGGCCGCTTTGGCGAGAGCCTCCTGCGTCGCCAGCAGATACACGATATCTCCGGCCAGAAGACGGGTCTGTGCATCGGGACTGCTGTTGATGGCATCCCCCCGGCGGACGCCTGCCGCCGTGACGCCGTGTTCCTTGCGCAACGCGGCCTCGGCTATGGTTTTGCCTGCAAGGGGGGAGCCTTCCTCCACGGCATAAGCCACGAGCTGAAGGTCGGGCAGGCTGTCCATGATGGAGCCCCCCATGCCCAGTCTGCGCTGCATGCCGTAGTTTTCCCGGCGTATGGCAGAAACATACTGATCTATGGTCTGGCGGGGAACGAGATAGTGATTCAGAACCCGGGCAAAGACTTCCAGCGACGTTTCGAATTCCTCGGGAATGACTTCATTGGCACCTACTTCCTTGTAGGAGTCCAGATTGCCGAGGAAGCGGGTGCGGACGATGATGTGCAGAGAGGGATTCATGGCGCGGGCGTTGGCGATGATGGCACGGCTGCCCGCAGGATCGGAGGTGAGAATGGCGAGGGCCCGGGCTGTGGAAGCTCCGAGATGTTCGAGAACCAGAGGAAATGAGGCGTCGCCGTGGCGGATGGGCTCGGTAGCACGGTACTTTTCCACGGTGTCGGGGTTCATTTCCGAAATGATATAGGGAATGCCGCAGCTTTTCGCTCCGTGTGCCATGATCTGTCCGCCTATGCCGAAGCCTATGATGATGAGGTGATCCTTGAGCAGGCGTCCGTCGCGGATGATGCCGCTGCAGCTCTCGCCGTCGTCATGTTCTCCGCAGTCGTCCGTCGCTGCCTCTGCCGTCTGCATGTCGGGACGTTTCAGGATTTTTGCGGTCACCTTCGGTGCCGCGCCTATGAGCAGCGGGGTAAGTACCATGGTCAGAATGCTGGAGGCGAGAAAGATCTGATAGGCGTCGTTGCTAATGAGCTCCAGGCCGAGAGCGGACTTGGCGAGAACGAAGGAGAATTCTCCCACCTGCGCGAGACTGAAGGCCGCAAGCAGGGCGGTACGCATGGAATATTTCAGCACTCGTACGGCGGGAACGACCATGAGGATCTTGGCGATGATGATGGCGGCGGCGCACAGTGAAATGACGGGCAGATGCGTGAGGAAGAATCTGACGTCGAGCAGCATGCCCACGGATATGAAAAAGATGCTGGAGAAGACTTCCTTGAAAGGCATGATGCTTTCAAGGGTGTTCAGGCTGTATTCCGATTCCGCCATCATGAGTCCGGCAAGGAACGCTCCGAGCGCCAGAGACAGGCCCAGCCATGAGGTGATGAGCGCAACGGCGAGGCAGAGTCCCAGTGTCGTCATGAGCATGAGTTCGCGGCTGCGCGTACTTACTACGCTGAACATGAGCCGGTGCAGCAGATACTTGCCGAAAAGCAGAATGCCGCCGATGACGAGTAGGCCCTTGCCCACGGCGAAGATCATGGAATTGGTGTCGAGTTCAAGACCTCCGGCCAGCAGGGGGAAGATGAGCACCATGGGGACGATGGCCAGATCCTGAAAGATGAGCACCGCCAGACATACCTGTCCCTGCGGGGATTCCGTGAGAGCCTTCTGCTGCAGAATGCTCAGCACGATGGCGGTGGAGGAAAGCGTGACCATACAGCCGTAGACGATGCCCAGCCTCGGCCCGCTCCACCAGAACGTGAGGAGAAAGACGAAGGCCATGGTGAGCAGCACCTGGGAGGATCCGCCCAGAAAGAGAGGTTTTTTCAGGCGTACGAGCTCCTTGCCGGAGAGCTCCATGCCGATGGAGAACATGAGGAAGGCCACGCCGACGTCGGCCATGGTATCCACGGCTTCAGGGCTGGGAATGAGTCCGAGAGCGGACGGGCCGCACAGGACGCCGGTCAGCAGAAATCCTACAATGGAGGGCAGACGGAATCGCAGACAGACAAGAACAACGATGATGGAAAGGATGAAAAGAATGACTATTTCGCGGAGTATCATGTCTTCCATGGCAAGTCTCTTCAAAAAGATAGACTCCGTGAATGGATGATATCCACGGAGCAAGTTATTATGTCATGTTTTCCGGTAAGATGCAATGGAATCGGCGGTTGTCGGAAAAGGGACGCAGAGAGAAATTTTGAGTGTTTATTTCGTGAGCGGGAGCGTGTCGTCTTTTTCGATGGAACAGTCCGCAAGGAACAAGGTGACAGGCCTGAATGGATCCGGAATGTCGGAGAAGAATGGGGTAGGATATTGTCAGCGGGGAGAGACCAGACGGTGTCTTTACGTCGTGTGCAGGGGAAATGCTGTGCCGGGGAAAATCCATGGAAGAAGGGAGAGGAAGGAGCGTCAAGCTGTATAAAGCGTTTTTTTTTGACTTGCAGACGGGGAAGGGCGTACGGGAAAGTTTTTTTTTACCAGAGAACGATCATGCATATTTTTTCAGGAGTCATAGGAGGTTATAAAAAAGTTTGCTTATGTTTCAGCCATGGAGAACAGGTTCATGGTGGAGGCTGCTTCTGGGAACACCGGATAATGCTTTTCGTTCGCTCGGCGACGGAAGCGGTACGGAGAGTCGGTGAACCGACAGCAGAGATAGAGGGGACGGCGGCGTGAATTCCGTCACCGGCTCCTTTGTATCCGCCGGACAGACCGGAGTAACTGCGGAAACTTCCGGCGACATCAACATCTCCGGAGGAACCTTCCGCACGGAAAATCCCGTCAACTATGCGGCCGGCGTAGAAATCGGCCGTGATGACAACATCCGTCTGTACAATAAGAACGACGTCGTCGACGGTCTGTATCAGAAGCATACCGACGAGACTGTAAAGGCTATTTTTGCTACCGGAGATGAGGCTCAGATCAAGGATGCCTTTGCTCCGGCGAACAATCCTGATTATCTGCCCACTCAGGATGAGGTGCTCGCGGCTCTGCATGCGTATCAGAACATTGAAGTCGCTAGAACACAGAAGGCTTGGGATTTTAGCGCGGCAGGCGATCTTAATGTGACCGGCGGAACCTTTGACTTCAATACCTCGAATCAGTCTTCCATGAGTGCTCAAGGTATGTTGAACTGGGACGGCGGGACCCTCATTGCTCAGGGCGGTGGTGGAGATACCACGCTGGAAGGCAAGGAAGGCATCATCATCAAGAGCGGTACCATCAGAAGTCTCGGATACACGGAAGACGGCCCATCCGCTCTACGTTATGATTATCGCGGTCGTCTGGATCGTGATCGCTGGACTCTCGGCAAGTACCTAGGCTTTAAGACGGATGGAGACATTATCATCGGCGAGAAGGGGACGGCCGGTCCTGATATCTACTACAGTGAGGGCATGCTGCAGTTTTCCAAGTCCACTGAGCAGAGCAAGTCGGCGAGTACGCTGTATCTGAACAGCGGTACGCTGACGTTGGACGGTCAGTATCGCTCCACGCTGACTTCCGGAAGTATGAATACCATTCTTGACGGTAGCACGTTGACCGTCATTACCGGTGACTCCATCAATCGCAATGGTATTGACAGCCCGTCCATGTGGAGCATGCCTCTGGTCATGAAGAGCGGAGCGCTGAACCTGTACAATGCTCAGGTGACGGGTACCGATACCCTTATAGAAGGCGGAACCGTGACCATGGTGGGTGACAGCGCCCTTACCGGAAACACCGGCACCCTCAATATCACTGGTGGTACCATCAACGTGGGTGAACGTTCCTACATCGGCGCCATCAAGGGCGACAGCAAGGAATTTTCTCCTTATCCCACCTCCAACGGCGCCATCAACATCGACAATGCCGCTCTCAACTTCACCGTGAAGCAGCCCGCTTCCGGCACGGCCCTTGCCGTGGGCAGCGACATCGGCGGCATCTACAACACCGTGGACGGCACCGACATCACCATCGGCAACGGCACGAAGTTCTCCTTCACGGATGCGGCGCTTCTGGATGCCGGTACCTATGTGGCGGAAGGTTTCGTGGATTCCGAAGCCGGCAGCGTGAATATGGACGACTTTGCCGGTGACAATGTGTTCTATTCCTACAACATCAATAAGATCGGCGAGTCCGAGGCCAGTCTGTCCCTGAACGTCAAGAACACGAGAGATGCCCTTGCCGCCATTACCGGCAACCGCAATATTCTCGACAACGCTCAGAACTTCCGTGCGCTTGCTCTCGACGGGAAGAGCACCGTGTCCGTACCTCTCGGTCTGGTGTTCAATTCCGACGAGCCTCAGGAGATCGTTGATTCTCTTCGTCAGGTTGCCAACGAGAACGCTCTTGCCGGTATGTACGCCGCCCGCAACACCATGGATATGTTCCACGGTCAGCTCAATGCTGCGGGCAGCACGCTCGGCACCGGTCTGAACAAGATGGACTTTGAGCACGGCAACAGACTGTGGGTAAACGGTATCGGCAACTGGGCCAACGTCAGCGGAAGCAAGGGTATTCAGGGCTTCGACATCAGCGCCGGAGGACTGGTGGCCGGATATGACAGACAGATCGGCGACAGGGTGCGCCTCGGCGCAGCCATCGGCGGCGTGCACAGCAAGGCTCAGACCAAGGATGTGCAAAGCAAGACCGACGGAAACACCTTCCTTGCCGGTATCTATTCCACCATCGACTTCACGCCGTTCTTCCTGGATATGAACGTGGCCTACGGCCGTACCAGCAACGACATCGTGAGCAAGATCAACCTGCCCGGCCTGACCGGAAGTAATTCCGCATCCTTTGATACGGATTCCCTCATGGCTTCCATGCTGGCCAGCTATCACCTGACTTTCAACGACGGTGCCACTACGCTCGTTCCCTACCTGGGCCTGGAATACTTCTATGCCCGTCAGGACGGCTACACCGAACGCGGCGCGCTTGATCGTCATGTCGGCAGCATCCACGACGACGTGGTCACTCTGCCCGTGGGCGTGACTTTGAAGCATACCTTCACAGGCGAGAACTTCTCGGTTACTCCCGAAATCGGCATTGCCTACGCTCGTGATCTGAACGACTTCGATCCTGTTGCCCGTACAAGTTACGGCACGGCGACCGGTCTGTCCGCCCACGGTGTGGATGTGGGGCGCGACGCGCTGCGTCTCACCGCAGGTGTGAGCACGAGCATCGGCGACAACCTTGAGATGTTTGCCCGTTACGGTCTGGAAAAGAGAGAGAACTACGACAACAATCAGGTCATGGTCGGCCTGCAGTTCAAGTTCTGATTCTCGAATAAACTTCTGACGGGAGGGCCGGTTCCGATTGGAACCGGCCCTCCTTTTCCCCGTCGGGAGAAACTTTGACAATGTGGAAAAAAGGCCCTATCCTCGTGCGTTATTTCTACATTGCTGGAGTCCGTTCATGGCACAGATTCAGGCTATCAAGGGCTTTGCCGATCAGTTTCCCGCGCAGAGCCGTCTTTTCGAGATGATGGAAGCCACCGCCCGCGAGGTGTTTCCCCGTTACGGCTTTGGCGAACTTCGTACTCCGCTCATGGAATACACCGACCTTTTCTGCCGCGGCATAGGCACGGAAACCGACGTGGTGCAGAAGGAAATGTACTGCATTCCCGACAGCAAGGGGCGTTCCATGTCCCTGCGTCCTGAAGCCACGGCCGGCGTCATGCGCGCCTACATTGAAAGCGGTATTTATGCCCGCGAATCCGTGAGCAGGTTCTTTACCATCGGCCCCATGTTCCGGCATGAACGTCCCCAGAAGGGCCGCATGCGTCAGTTCCATCAGATCAACTGTGAATGCCTCGGTCCGAGAGAACCCGAGGCCGATGCGGAAATCATCTGCATGATGATGGAATTTCTCGGCAAGCTCGGACTGAAGAATCTGACGCTTCAGATCAATTCTCTGGGCTGTTCCAGCTGTCGTCCCCTGTATCGTCAGAAGCTGCATGACTGGCTGGCCTCTCTCGATCAGTCGAAGCTCTGCGAGGACTGCCGCCGCCGCATGGAAACCAATCCTCTGCGCGTGCTGGACTGCAAGGTCCCCGACTGCAAGGTTCTGACGGCCGATGCCCCCGTGATTCTGGAAAACGAGTGTCCCGACTGCCGCGCTCATTTTGAAGCCGTGCTGCGTCACCTCGATGCGGAAAAGGTTCCCTATCAGATCAATCATCGTCTGGTACGCGGCCTTGACTACTATACCCGCACCACCTGGGAAGTGGTTTCCAATGAAATCGGTTCTCAGGGGTCCGTGGCCGGCGGTGGCCGCTATGACGGACTGGTTGAGCAGCTCGGCGGACCGTCTGTGCCCGGTATCGGTTTTGCCTGCGGTATGGAGCGCCTGGCTCTTCTGCTGGAAGGTCGGGAGCTTCCTGAAATTCATCCTGATTTTTATGTGGCCGTGCTTGATGACTCCTGCCGCGACGCAGCCTTTGCGCTGGCGCAGAACCTGCGTCGGGAAGGCTTTTCCGGCACGATGGGTTATGAGAGCCGCAGCATGAAGGCCACCATGCGTCAGGCCGGCAAGTCCGGCGCACGCTTTACGCTCATCATGGGGACCAACGAGCTGGCCTCCGGCAGCGTCATCATCAAGAACATGGAATCTGGCGAGCAGCGTGAAGTGCCCTGCGCCGATGTGGCCGCCAGCCTGAACGCCGAATAATAAAGAGGAATGGTCATGAGCCAGTTTGAAGAAAACGAAAAGACCGTCGTGGATGTCCAGAAGGAACACGCCCGATACATCAAGCCGCTGGGCGACTGGCAGCGCACTCACCACTGCAACGACCTGACCATTGCCAACAACGGCGAGACGGTCTGCCTTATGGGCTGGGTCCAGTACCGTCGTGACCACGGCGGCCTGATCTTCGTGGACCTTCGCGATCGAGACGGACTTACCCAGGTGGTGTTCAGCCCCGAAGTTGCTCCCGAGGCCCACAAGGATGCCCATATTCTGCGCAGCGAATACGTCATTGCCATCAAGGGTCGTGTCCGTCCCCGTCCCGAAGGCATGACCAACCCCAATCTGCACACCGGTGAGATTGAAGTCGTGGTGCTGGAGTGGAAGCTGCTCAATACCGCCAAGACGCCGCCCTTCCTCGTGGAGGACCGTACCGACTGCTCCGAGTCCGTCCGTCTGCAGTATCGTTATCTCGACCTTCGTCGTCCCGTCATGGCGCACAACCTGCGCGTGCGTCACAACATCGTGAAGGCCTGCCGCAATTATCTGAACGACCTCGATTTCCTTGAAGTCGAGACTCCTTATCTCACCAAATCCACGCCTGAAGGCGCCCGCGACTTTCTCGTGCCCAGCCGCCTGTCTCCGGGCGAATTCTATGCGCTGCCCCAGTCGCCTCAGCAGTTCAAGCAGATGCTCATGATGAGCGGTGTGGACCGCTATTATCAGGTGGCCCGCTGCTTCCGTGACGAAGACCTGCGTGCCGACCGTCAGCCCGAGTTCACTCAGGTGGACATTGAAATGAGCTTCGTGAACGAAGATCAGGTGATGGCCATGGCCGAGGGCCTTATTGCCCGTGTGTTCAAGGAAGCTCTCGGTGTCGACATAGAGCTGCCCCTCAAGCGTATGCCCTACGACGAGGCCATGCGTGACTACGGCTCGGACAAGCCCGATACCCGCTTTGATCTCAAGCTCAAGGACGTAACCGAAATCGTGCACGGCTCCGCCTTCAAGCTGTTTGCCGGGGCCAAGCTGGTGAAGGCTCTGCGTGTGCCCGGCGGCGCCACCATGACCCGCAAGGAAATTGATGAGCTTACCGATTTCGTGAAGGGCTTCGGGGCCCAGGGCCTGGCCTGGATCAAGATTCATGAAAACGAATGGCAGTCTCCCATTGCGAAGTTCCTTTCCGACAAGGAAAGAGCGGGTATTGCGGAAGCCTGCGGCCTTCAGGTCGGCGACATCGTATTCTTCCAGGCCGGTGAACCCGGCCTTGTGAACAATGCTCTCGGCAGCCTGCGCGTAAAGCTCGGCAACAAACTCGGCCTCATTCCCGAAAACACCTGGAATCTGCTCTGGGTGACGGACTTCCCGCTCTTTGA
>JAXVQY010000220.1:0-16135 GCA_037303805.1 bacterium
GTGCTGAAGATGCTCCCGGGGAACGCCCGGCAGCGCGGCCGGATACGGGTGGCGGGAGAAGAGGTGTCCGGCTATTCGGAGCGGCAGATGCGGCGTCTGCGGGGAAAACGGGTCGCCATGATGTTTCAGGATCCCATGATGTCGCTCAATCCGGCCATGACCGTGGGGGCGCAGATCACGGAGGCGCTGCGTCGCCGCGGCGTAACGGGAGAATCTGCGGAGAGGGAGGCTGTGAAGCTGCTGGACCTTGTGGGCATCGACCATCCCGGGCAGCGGATGAGGATGCAGCCGCACTGTTTTTCCGGCGGCATGCGTCAGCGCTGCGTGCTTGCCGTGGCTCTGGCCCTGGACCCGGTGCTTCTTCTGGCCGATGAGCCGACCACGGCGCTCGACGTGACGGTGCGGGCGCGCATTCTCGATCTTTTGAGAGACGTCGCACGGACGCGGGAAACGGGCATTCTGCTGATATCCCACGATCTCGGGGCCGTGGCGCGGGTGGCCGACAGGGTTGCCGTCATGTACGCGGGAAAGGTGGTCGAGACGGGCACGGCGGAGGATGTTTTTTATGATCCGCGACACCCCTATACCTGGGCGCTGCTGAACGCGCTGCCCTCGCGCATGCGCCGCGGCGAGAAGCTCCGCTTTCTGCCGGGCATGCCGCCGGACATGATTTCCCTGCCGCCGGGAGACGCCTTTGCCGAACGCAACGAATACGCCCTGAAGATCGACTACGAGCAGATGCCGCCGATGTTTCCGGTATCGCCCACGCACGGCGCCGCCACATGGCTGCTGGACCCCCGTGCGCCGAAGGTGGCCTGTCCCGTGCGGAGGAGAGACTGAGCATGGCGCTGCCGATATTGTCCGTGCGGGATTTCAGTCACCGTTTCGTCGTCGACCGGACGCTGAGCATCGACGCCGTGAGTCACCTTTCTCTGGAGATTGAGAAAGGGGAGATCTACGGCCTGGTCGGAGAATCCGGCTGCGGAAAGTCGACGCTGGCGCGTGCCGTCGCCGGATTGTATCCGGTGACGTCGGGCGAGATATGGTTCAGGGGACTGAACATTGCCGACAAAGGCGTGCTGCGCCGCCACAGGGACGAGATCCGGCAGGGCATGCAGATCATTTTTCAGGATTCCGCCGCGGCCCTGGATCCCCGCATGAGCGTGGAGGAGCTCGTGGCCGAGCCGCTGGAGATCCGCCGTCTGTTCGGGGACCGCGCGGGGAGACGCCGGGAGGCGGCGCGTCTGCTGGATATGGTGGGACTTGCCGCCTCGACGAGCGATAAACGGCCGGGCGAACTTTCCGGCGGGCAGCGGCAGCGCGTCGCCGTGGCCAGAGCCGTGGCCGCCCGTCCGGAGCTTGTGGTCGCCGACGAACCCGTCGCTTCTCTGGATGTCTCCATGCAGGCGCAGATCGTGACGCTTTTTCAGCAGCTCCGGGAGGAGAACGGCTTCTCGTTCCTGTTCATATCCCATGA
The DNA here is from genome assembly GCA_037303805.1 of bacterium. Classification (GTDB taxonomy): domain Bacteria; phylum Desulfobacterota; class Desulfovibrionia; order Desulfovibrionales; family Desulfovibrionaceae; genus Mailhella. The sequence goes on from JAXVQY010000220.1 coordinate 1,478, forward strand.
TCTGGCCATGATGCGCTACGTCTGCGACCGCATCGGAGTCATGTATGCCGGGCGCCTCGTGGAGGAGGCCGCGGCGGAGGAACTTTTTTCCGATCCGCTTCATCCCTATACGCAGGCCCTGCTGTCGGCCATGCCGGAGGCGGATCCTGTCCGCGACCGGGCCCGCGTCGTGCTTTCCTTCGAGGACAAGGGGCAGGGGAACGTGTTTTCGGAAAGGCGTCCCGGGCACAAGGTTCTGTGCTGATTCCCGGTCCGCGTTTCTGCACGCTGGTATTTTTCTGATGTCTTGTGTTTGCCTTGCCTGATGTTCTGCACTCGGCGGAGCAGGCGGATTCCGTAAAAAAAAAGCACGACCCTGCGGCGGGGCTGTGCTTTTTGCGTTTTTCCGGAGGTCCGTCCGGCGGGGGAGAGCGGATCCTTCGGAAGGGCCGGCGCTTCCGCCGCGGCATGCGTGTTTCCGCACAATAATACAAAATTGAAAAAAACGGGACAGGCCGGACTGACCCGCATACCTCCCCCGGACGTAGCCGGGTGTTTTTTGACAATTAGGGAAAAACGGGAAGAAATTCGTGGTCGGACTTCTTTCCTCCCGTCGAAAAAAAACGACTGCATAATGATGTTTTTAATCGCATCAACACGTAAATTCTGTTTACTTTCGCGGATCTGTGAAGCCTCCCTCCGAAGGGAGGCCGCGAAAGAAAAAATAATGACATTTTTGTTGAAAAACCTGTAAGTCTGCGCGTTCCGGGGGGACGGACGAAGGGCGATTTTCCCCGGGATTCCGTTTTCGACGGTTTCGGAGAACTTGCTTATTTTCTTCATGTTTTCAGGTTGATACAGAAGAAATTCACTATAGTGCGGCGTCTTGCAGGCCTGAAATCCTTTAGTGATGCATCATGAATCGTTTTGTACAAAATGTCGACAATTATGTTTATATAACTTATCGTTTTTTTATATCTCTGATACCTGCGTACAGAAGAATATTTTTCCATGAAATAAACAGGGGAAAGATGGAGTGATGGAACATATTCTTCGAAGTAACAGGTGAAAGAAGAAGAAGTCAAAGAACGCTGAGGCTCGTTGACAATATAGTGGATGTAGTTTTTAATGAAAATAATTCACAAGGAAGATCAAGAATCCCCGATCCTCGGGGTTCTTTCAGCCAGGAGAGAAAGGCATGACAAGAGAAACGGAATTGGAAATTGCCAATTATCAGGACGCATGGTCCAAGCTGTACCTTCACCTTGCCCGGGCCGTGGACCAGCAGTTCGGGCTGGAAGCGGAGCCTCTGCTTCGTCAGGCCGTGCGTCAGTTCGGCATAGATCGCGGTCTCGCCCAGCGCGAGAAGCACAAGAAGGCCGGTCTCAAGCTCAACATGGAGAATCTTTTCGGTCATGGTGATCTTCCCGGCGATCCCCGCTTCCGTCGCAACAAGATCAGACTGACGGAGCAGGAACGTTTTTCGGAAACGCTTGTCTGCCCCATCGCGGAGATGTGGCGCAGCATGGACGGGCTTCGTCTGGGCCGTCTGTACTGTGAGGAATTTCATCATGCGAAGTTCGGCGCCTACGCTCCCCATTCCCAGACGAACCTGAGCCAGACCCTGACTCAGAACGATTCCTTCTGCCGTTTTTCGGTGTATCTGCGTCCCGGCAATCTTACGGAAGAGGAGCGCCGCGAAGCCTTTGCCGAATTCGATCCCGACTTCTCTCCGGAAAAGGTGAAGCCGCTGGAGCCCGTATCGGCTCAGGAAGGGTTCACCATGCTGTGCGTGCGCATCATTCAGAATATCGCGGCCGTCATGCTCGACGCCTATCAGGAACGCGGCGAAGCCTGCATCCGCGGTGCGCTGCGTGCGTTTGCCGAGGATTTCGCCGGTCATCTCAAGACTCGTGCGGCGGCGCTGAACAAGCCGTTCGACCGGGCCTTCGTGATCGCCAACACGCCGCTCGACTTTGCGCCGGACGGCCCCGGCGCGGCCATCTGGGCCTGCTATTCGGATCCCCGTCCGAGAAAGCTCTTTGAGGAAGAATTCTATACCGCGTTCGGTTTTCCCCTTCAGGCATGACATCCGGCCCGGAATCGCCGGGTCATTGTAGTGCGGAACGGCTTCTTCCGCATGGGGCGGAGGAAGCCTTTTCGAAAACAGGAGGAAGTATGGCGCCGGGAATCCGGTTCAGCATGCTTTTCCGATAATGGAGGCTTCCATGTACCTTTTTGAGAACGATCGCTTCACCCGCAGAACCTTCCTCAAAGGAATGGCCGCGGGAGCGGCTGCCGTCACGTTGTGCGGTGTTCCCGGACTGGCTCTTGCCTCTGCTCCCAAGCGGGGCGGAACGCTGCGCGTCAGCGTGAGCCGGGAACTCAAGTCCCTGAATCCCTACCGGCACGTCAATCTGTCGGAGTACATGCAGGGCGAACTCATGTACAGCGGTCTGGTCAAGCTGTCCCATGAGCTCAAGCCGGTTCCCGATCTTGCGGAAACGTGGGAAAGCTCGGACGCGACGACCTGGCGCTTCCGCCTGCGCAAGGGCGTGCGTTTTCAGACAGGCAAGGAAGTGACCGCCGACGACGCCGTGGCCTCCATCCGCAAGGTGCTGGATGCGGAGACCGCTTCCCCCGGCCGCAAGAACATCGGTCCCATCGCCACCGTGGACGCGGAAGACAAGTATACCGTCCGCATCGTGACGGCCTATCCCTTCTCGTTCCTGCCCCAGTCCCTGGCCTATCCCTGCATGAAGATCTGTCCGAAGGACGTTCTGGAAGGCGATTATGCCTCTCTGGCCTCCAAGGGCTGCGGCAGCGGCCCGTTCAAGCTGCGTGAATACGTGCCGGGCACCCATGTCATCTTCGACCGCAACCCGGAATACTTCGACGGTGAAAAACCCTATCTCGACGAAGTGCAGATGCTGATTTTCCCCGATTCCGTGGCGGAAACCAATGCGCTGCTCACCGGGCAGACCGACTGGGCCCTCGAGGCCAACATCAGCCAGCTCGACAAGCTCAAGGAAGCCGGCATCGTCGTCACGCGCACGGGCAGCGGCCAGTTCCCCAGCGTGGTGTTCGGCTGCGACATGAAGCCGTTCACGGACATGCGTGTCCGTCAGGCCATCAGCCTTTCCCTCGATCGTCAGATGGCGCTCGACATGTGCCTTGAAGGTTTCGGCCGCATAGGCAACGACAACCCCGTTTCTCCCGAGTATCCCTTCTACCATCAGCTTCCCGAACGCAAGCAGGATCTGGACAAGGCCGCAAGACTGCTGTCCGAAGCCGGATTCCGGCAGGGCAGCACCATTCCCATGTACATTGCCGCCGTGCCCGCCGTGCGCGGCAAGCTCGGCATCGTGCTGCAGCAGTGCGCGGCTCAGATCGGCGTGAACATCAAGCTGCAGCACGTGGACTACAGCACCTTCCTGGATCAGTACTGGAAGAAGGCCAACTTCTATGTGGGCTTCTACAACATGCAGTCCTGCGAGGACGCGCTGTTCCAGCTTCTGTACACCTCCGACGCCTCCTGGAACGAAACCCGCTGGAACAACAAGAAGTTCGACCAGCTGGTCCTTCAGGCCCGTCAGCAGCTCGATCCGGAAAAGCAGCGCGCCATCTTCGCCTCCTGCCAGGAACTGCTGTACGAGGAAGTGCCTTCCTGCGTGCCGTTCTTCCTCGATCTTGTTTCCGCCCATCAGAGCAAGGTCAACGGCATCGTGCGTAACCCGAGAAATACCTTCTTTACCATCGAGAACGTCTGGATGAGCTGATCGCTCCCTCCGGCGTAGCGAGACCGGCGGCGGACGTTTCCGGCACCCCTTCCCGAAGATACCTTTCTTTGTTCCGGACGGGGGCCGGGGGCGCGTCCGCCGCCTCTGCCGCAATACCCGTGTTAAAAGGGCAGAAAAGGGGAGAACATGAGTCCTGTCTACATATTGAAACGCTTCTGTTTCATGATTGTCACGCTTTTTTGCATTTCCATCATCATTTTTGCCATCACCATGGTTCTTCCCGGTAACCTTGCTCAGGTCATTCTCGGGGAATTCGCCACGGACGACGCCCTTCGCGCGCTTGAGGAGCAGATGGGGCTGAATCTGCCGTTCTACGAACAGTACGGCAAGTGGATATGGGGAGTGCTGCACGGCAATTTCGGCCATGCGCTTTCCATGGATCAGCCCATCCTGCCTCTTCTGCTGTTCCGTCTGAAGAATTCCGCGATCCTGGCCGCCTTCAGCATCGTGCTGGTGACCATCATCGCCATACCGCTCGGCGTCTTTGCGGCCCTGCACCGCAACAGCCTTGTCGACCGCGTCATTCAGGTGAGTTCGTACATCGGCATTTCGATTCCCGAATTCGCCACCGGTTCCCTTCTCATCATAGCCTTTGCCGGACCCGTGCTCAATCTTTTCCCGTCCGCCGGGTACGTTCCCTTTTCGGAAAACTTTTCCGAAGCGCTTTCCCACATCGTCCTGCCCGTCATGACGCTGGTCATCGTGCTCATCGCCCACATCATGCGGCAGACCCGCTCGGAAATGATCCACGTCATGCAGTCCGACTATGTGCGCAGCGCCCGTCTGCGGGGCCTGAGCAACCGCATGGTGGTGTTCAAGCACGCCCTGCGCAACGCCCTCATGCCGACCATCACCGTCCTTGCTCTGGATGTCGGCTATCTTATCGGCAGCGTCGTGGTCATCGAGGAGGTCTTTGCCTATCCGGGTATCGGCCGACTCATCGTCTACGCCGTGACGAGCCGCGACGTACCGCTGCTTCAGGCCACCGTGCTTACCGTGGCCTGCGTCTACTGCCTGGTCAACTTCCTGGCCGACCTTGCCTACGGTCTGGTCAATCCGCGCATACGCTATCAGTAGGGGGCAGGAACCATGTCTCGCATTCGTACCGTATTTTCCACGCTGCGGAGGTATCCTTCCGCCTTCGTCGGCAGCATTCTCGTTTCCCTTCTTCTCATCGTCGCGCTGTTCGCCCCGATGATCGCCCCTCACGATCCTCTCAAACTGAACCCCAGGGAACGCTTTGCTCCTCCGAGCATCGAACACGTCATGGGCACGGACGAGTACGGCAGAGATATGTTCAGCCGCATCATTCTCGGCACGCGCACCTCTCTCGGCATCGGTCTCAGCGTGACCGTGATCTGTGCCGTGGCCGGCGGACTCATCGGTCTGACCAGCGGTTACCTCGGCGGCCGTGCGGATGAATTCATCATGCGCGCCATGGATATTCTCATGGCCTTTCCGGGCATTCTCTTCGCCCTGCTCATACTTTCCATGCTGGGTTCCAGCATCGTGAACGTGATCGTGGCCATCAGCATCACGGGCATACCGAAAACAGCGCGAGTGGCGCGAAGTTCGTGCCTCAACGTGCGGAACGAGGAGTTCATCGAAGCCGCCAAGGCGCGCGGAGAGCGCACCTGGTACATCCTGCTCGTGGAGCTTCTGCCCAACGCCGTGCAGCCCATCATCGTGGAAGCGAGCATCAAGGTGGGCTTCGTCATTCTGACGGCGTCCTCGCTGAGTTTCCTCGGCCTCGGCACGCAGCCGCCCACTCCCGACTGGGGACTCATCATCGGCTCGGCGCGCGAGTATATCTTCGAGGCGCCCATGCTCATCGTGTGGCCCATTCTCGCCATTGCCTTCACGACCATATCCTTCAACCTGCTGGGCGACGGGCTGCGCGACATCCTTGATCCCAAGGAACTCGGGAGGGTGTGATGGCTGATCCTCTTCTTCAGATCGACGACGTTTCCATTTCCTTCAAGACCGTAAGCGGCAAGGTGCAGGCGGTACGCCACGTCTCCCTTGAGGTGCGCCGGGGCGAATGCTACGCCCTCATCGGCGAATCCGGCTCGGGCAAGAGCACGCTGGCCTTCGCCGCCATGGGCTATCTGCCGGAAAACGGCAGCATCGAAAGCGGCCGCATTCTCTTCAACGGCGAAGACATCACGAGGTACAGCCACGCCCAGCTGGAAAAGCTGCGCGGCAAGCATGTGGGCATGGTGTTCCAGAACCCGCATACGGCGGCGAACCCCTGCTATACCATAGGCGAGCAGCTTATGGAGGGCATCATCTATCACGAAGGCATTTCCCGCGCCGAAGCGGAGAAACGTGCCCTTGCCATGCTCGAGGCCATCAACATTCCCGATCCGAAGAGCATCATGGAGCGCTATCCGCATCAGATTTCCGGCGGGCAGAAGCAGCGCATCACCATTGCTCAGGCGCTGCTCAGTCATCCCGATCTCATCATCATGGACGAGCCGACCACGGCTCTGGACGTGACCACGGAAATCCAGTTCCTGCGTCTTCTGGAAGATGTCCGTTCGCGCATGGACGTGGCCATTCTCTACATCACGCACGACATGGGCATCGTGGCCCGCCTGGCGGACAGGGTGGGCGTCATCTACGCCGGTGCGCTGGTGGAGGAAGGGTCCCGTGAAACCATGTTCCGCCACCCCGCGCATCCGTACACGCAGGGCCTCATGCACAGCATTCCCAGTATCGAGATGGACAGAACGCACAAGGGATATTCCATGCCCGGCCTGCTGCCCAACCTCATTTCCCTGCCTCCGGGCTGTGCCTTTGCTCCGCGCTGCTCCGTGGCCGAGGCCTGCTGCAGTGCCGCGCTGCCGGGCGTGCAGATCGTTCCTTCCGAGGACGGCGTGGAACACCGTGTGTTCTGCCACCATCCGGGGGCGCACCTTTCCTTCGCCACCGGTACGGTGGAGGAGTGCGTCTGCCGTGACAGCGGAGATATGCAGTGCTCGGAGCCGCTGATCGAGGTCCGCAATCTCAAGAAATACTACGAGCACACGACGTTCATGGACAGACTGCTGCGGCGCAGGCCCCGCTGTGTCTACGCCGTGGACGACGTGTCGTTTTCCATCATGCCCGGTGAGACGCTGGGCGTGGTGGGCGAATCCGGCTGCGGCAAGAGCACGCTGGGCAAGGCCATACTCCGCCTGGACGAAGCCACGGACGGCACGGTGCTGTACCGCGGCGAAGACATCACCCACAAGCACAGTCAGAGCCTCTGCAAGTCCATACAGATCATCTTCCAGAGCCCGGATTCCTCGCTGAATCCCCGGCACAGCCTCTACACCATCCTTTCCCGGCCGCTTCTTCTGCACGGCATAGCCACGGACCGCGCCGATCTGGAAAAGCGCTGTTACCGGCTTCTGGACATGGTGTCTCTGCCCCGGACGTATCTGTACCGCAAGCCGCATCAGCTCAGCGGCGGCGAAAAGCAGCGCGTGGCCATTGCCAGAGCCTTTGCCGTGCATCCTTCCTTCGTGGTGTGCGACGAAGTGACTTCGGCTCTCGACGTGTCCGTGCAGGCGTCCATCATCAATCTGCTCCAGGATCTTCAGCGGGAGTTTCAGACGTCCTATCTGTTCATCTCCCACGACCTGTCCGCCGTGCGCGAGATATCCCAGCGCATCGCGGTCATGTACCTGGGGCGTCTCGTGGAAGTGGGCAGTACGGATCAGGTGTTCAAACCGCCGTATCATCCCTATACCAAGGCGCTGCTGTCCTCCATTTCGCTGCCCTGCATTCCGCAGCCGCACAAGAGCATCCTTCTGGAAGGCCAGATTCCGAGTCCGGCGAATCCTCCCTCGGGATGCCGCTTCCGCACGCGCTGCTACCGCAAACAGTGCGAGGCCTGCTCCACGGTGACGCCGGAAATGGTCTTCCGCGACGGGCACGGTCTGGCCTGTCATCTGGACCGGTCCGTACTCGAGGCGGATACGCCGGTATTCCCGGAATCGTTTTTGTCCTGACAGGTCGCGGAGGTTGTCGTGGAAGCTATCAGAACCTTTGTCGCCGCCCATGAAAAGGAGATGTTCGACCTTCTGCATGACCTTGTGGAGATGCAGACGGGCACGGACAACAAGGCCGGTATCGACCGCATGGTTTCCTTTCTCGACGGCTATCTCTCGTCCCGGGGACTGCGTACCCGCGTGGTGGAACAGAAGGACGCGGGCAACATCCTGACGGCCGAGTTCCCCTGCGCCGGGGAGGTCCCCCGCCGCATCCTGCTTTCCGGACACATGGACACGGTGTTTCCGGAAGACACGACGTTCCGGCATCTGTGCTGTGAAGGCGACGTGGCGCACGGTCCGGGGACCTGCGACATGAAGGGCGGTCTGGTCGTGGGCATCTTCGCCATGCTGGCGCTGCTCGAGCAGGGGTTCGGGCAGACCATGCCCGTGCGTTTTCTCTTTTCCCCCGATGAGGAGCGTTCCTCGCGGACCATGCGGGCCTTTCTGCGGGAGGAGGCGGCCCGGGCGGCCTTTGCGCTGGTGTTCGAAATGGCCGGTCCGGCCAACGAACTCGTGCGCACCCGCAAGGGCAAGGTGGCCTTCCGCGTGCGCATCCGCGGCCGGGCCGGGCATGCCGCGTTCATCACCCGCGGCAAGGTGAGCGCGCTGCTGGATGCCGCACGCAAGACCGAGCTTCTGGAAGCCATGAACACGCCCGAGGTCCGGGGAGAGGGGTCGCTCAGCGTCAACGTCGGTCGTCTTTCCGGCGGCGTGGCGTTCAACGTGGTTCCCGAAGAGGCCTTTCTCGATGTCGTGTCCCGCTGCAACACGATGAGGCAGATGGAGGAAGTGGGCGAACGCATGCGGAAGATTCTGCTGGAACCGCAGGTGGAGGGTACCTCGACGGAGATCCTTGAGACGGTCACGAGTCCGCCTCTGGAAGCCGGAGCCACGGCCGCGCTCTATGCCCTTGCGGCGGAAGCGGCGGCGGAACTGGGACAGCAGACGGGAGAGGAATACCGTCCCGGCTGTTCCGAGGCGTCCTTCCTGGCCCGTGAGGGCGTGCCCGTGCTGGACGGACTCGGTCCGCGCGGCGGCAAGGATCATTCCACGGAAGAGTTTCTGCTGCTTTCCTCGCTGCGGGAAAGAACGGAGTTGACGGCGCTGCTTCTCTGCAAGGCGTGGGAGCGCTGGAAGTCCGGGAGCCGACTGCTCCCGGAGGCCTAGGAGGTTGCTGTGCGGAACGTGAGCATGACGGAAGCGGTGGCGGACTACGCCCTGTCGCTCCGGTATGAGGATATTCCCGAGAACGTGCTTGTCCATGCCCGTACGCTGCTGGCGGATCATCTCGCCTGCGCGTTCGGGGGAAGCGTCACGCCGCTGGCATCGTCCGTGCGTGCCTTTGCGCGTTTCACGGGCGGAGAGCCCCGCTGCTCCGTGCCGGGACTCGAAACAAGGACGTCGCCGCTCATGGCGGCCTTTGTGCAGGCAAGTTTCGCCAATGCGCTGGACTACGACGATACCGGCTCGCGGGGACATCCCGGAGCCAGCATCATTCCGGCGGTGCTGGTGCTCTCGTCCGCTCTGAAACTGTCCGGCCGGGAGCTTTTCACGGCCCTGGTCATCGGCTATGAGGTGAACGACCGCGTGGCCCGCGCCACGCTCCCTTCCCCGGAATGCTATGCCAAGGTGCATGCCAACGGCAGCCTTCAGGCCATAGGCGTGGCCGCGGCCTGCGGACGCCTCCTGGGACTGGACAGGGAGAAGATGCTCAACTGTCTGGGCATAGCCGGAGCCATGGCGCCCGTGCCCCATGCCGGGAAGTTCGGCTGGGAGGACAAGTCCATCGCGTCGGTCAAGGACAACGTGGCGCTGCCGTCGGAAAACGGCGTGCGTGCGGCCGTGCTTGCCCTGAACGGCTATGAAGGCAGCGAGTCCGTGCTGGACGGGGAGTCCGGCTTTGCGGCCATGCTCGGTTCCGACCGCTGCGATCCGGCCGTTCTCTGTGATTTTTCCGCGTTTACCCTGCCCGGGGTATGCCTCAAGCCGTACCCGTGCTGCCGCTGGATTCATCCCGCGCTGGATGCGCTGAGCGAACTGAAGGCGGTTTACGGATTTTCTTCCCGGGACGTGGTGTCTCTGGATGTGGCGACCACGCCTCCCGTGGCCGCGCGTTTCGGAAAGAAGCGGGCCCGCACGTTTCTCGACATGGAGTTCAGCACGCCGCTCACGCTGGCGCTGCTGCTGAACGACGTGCCCCGCGCCCGCTGGTTCGAGGCCCGTCACTGGGACGCTCCGGCCGTCCGGGAAACCGCGTCCGTCGTGACGCTTGCCGGTGACGAAGGGCTGTGGAAGCGTTTTCTGGAACTGGGACGGAACTCTTCCTGCGTTCCCGCCGAGATCACGGTGACGCTGCGGGACGGCCGGAAGGTGAAGAGTCTGTGCGACAGGGCGTCCGGTTCGCCGGAAAAGCCGCTTTCGGCCGAAGCGCAGGCGCGCAAGTGGCGGGAACTCATGGTTTCCGCATGCGGTCAGGAGGCGGCGGAGCTTCTGGAGACGGCGCGCCGCGCGGATGGACTCGCTTGCGTGGACACGCTGACGTCGCTTTTCCCGGCCGTCGGAGACGGACGGAAACCTGAAGAGGATCGTTCCTGAGTCGAGTTTTTTGTGAGGAAGGACTGCCGTCCGGCGGATGCGGGACGGCAGTTTCAGTACGGAACCCGGAGGCCGGATCCGCGGTCTGCCGGGGAAATATTCAGCCGGAAGGAAATGACATGTCGCAGCTGCTGTTTGACGCCATTGACCGCAGGGCCGGGAAGTTTCAGGCTCTGGCGGACAGAATATGGGATTTTGCGGAACTCGGATTTACGGAAACACGTTCTTCCCGTGCGGTGACGCAGGCGCTGGAAGAGGAAGGCTTCACCGTGGAGCGCGGCATCGCGGGCATGCCCACGGCGTTCCGGGCCAGTTACACGCACGGAACGGGCGGCCCGGTCATCGGTTTTCTTGCGGAGTACGACGCGCTTCCCATGCTTTCCCAGCAGGCGGGCGCAACCAGGCCTTCCCCCGTGGTGGAGAACGGCCCGGGGCACGGCTGCGGCCACAACTCCATGGCGCCCATGCAGGCCCTGACGGTCTGTGCCCTGAAGGAAGTCCTGGAGAAGGAAGACATTGCCGCGACGCTGGTGGTGTTCGGCACGCCTGCCGAAGAACTTCTGGCCTGCAAGGGCTTCATGGCCAGGGACGGAGTGTTCGACGGGCTGGACGCCGTCATCGACTGCCATTCGAATTCCTTCCTGGGCACGTCGTTCGGGCTCCAGAACAACGCTCTCTTTTCTTTCCTCGTGGAATTTCACGGGAAAACCGCCCATGCGGGCAGCCGTCCCTGGGAAGGTCGCAGCGCCGCCGACGCCGTGGAACTCATGCATGCGGGCACGGAACGCCTGCGCGAACACATGCGGCCGGAACAGCGGATACACTGGGCCACGCTGAGCGGCATTTCCGCCCCCAACGTGGTGCCGGACTACGCGCGGACCTGGTACTACGTCCGCAGTCAGGATCCCGTGATTCAGGATCTCTACGAACGTATCCGCCTCTGTGCCCGCGGCGCGGCCCTCATGACGGGCACCAAGGAGAGCATCACCTTCCTGGCCGCCTGCCATCAGCGCTACAGCAACGAGGCTCTGGCCCGCGCCCTGTACCGCAACATGCTGAAGGTGGGGATTCCCGAATACACCGAGCAGGAGCAGACCTTCGCCCGCACTCTTCAGCATACGCTGGGCGCCCCGGAAGTGGGCATGGATGTGAAGATCACCCTGGAAGATGCGGCCAAGGGACCGTTCAAGGGCGATTCCAGCGACGTGGGCGACGTGACGCTCAAGGCGCCCACGGCGTCGCTCCAGTTCCCGACCTGGGTGCCGGGAGCCAAGGCCCATACCTGGGCGGTGACGGCGTGCCAGCGTTCCGGCATCATGCACAAGGGCATGGTGACGGGGGCGCGCGTCGGCGGCCTGACCGTGCTCGACATCCTGACCTCTCCCGGACTGCTCGACGACATCCGCCGGGAATTTCAGGCGACGGTGGCCGAACATCCCTAGGTCCGCTATCTGGACGACGAAGCCAGACCGCCGCTGGCCTGGCATGAGGAAGACATGGCCGTGTTCCGTCCGCTGCTGGATGAAAAGCTCGGGACGTCGGACGAATAGTATTTTTGCCACGGAATCATAAGAAACGGCGGAAGTTGCCGGAAATTGCCGGAGCGTTCCGCCGTTTTCATGCGAACAGAAAAAGCGCGTTGAAAAGGCCCCGTACAGGATCGTCCTGCCGGGGCCTTTTTTCCGTCGGGAGCGGTCGTCGTCCGCCGGAGGCCGGTTCAGCTCCAGCGGCCGGAGCGGATCAGCCTTCCCTGCGGCAGCGTGAGCAGACAGGCGGTCTGCGGCACGGTATCCATGAAGTCCTCGGGGCGGGACATGACGCACAGCGCCGTGGCGAGGGCGTCCGCCTCCATGGCCGTGGACGCGACCACCGAGGCGCCGGGCAGCGAGGCGCAGCGGCCCGTGGCGGGATTGATGAGATGATTGAGTCCGGTCTTGTCGTCAAGCACGTTTTCATAGGAACCGGAAGTGGCCATGGCCTGATTGCTCAGGTCCCGGACGGCGGGATACTCGGTGTTGCCGCGGTATTTTTCCGGATTCTCCACGGCCACGCGCCAGGGTCTGCCCTGTTTGCCGCCGTCCGCCACGATGTCGCCTCCGGCATTGATGAGAAAGTTCCTGATGCCCGCGGCACGCATCACCCGTGCGCCCTCGTCGGCGATGTAGCCCTTGGCGATGCCGTCCAGACTCATCTTCATGCCGCTGCGCGAAAAGCGTATGCCGCCGTTGCCGAGATCGACGTGCGTCATGCCCACAAGTTCCGCGGCCTCGGCGCATTCCCGGCCGTCGAAACCTGCGCTGCTGTGCTCCAGCACTTCCAGCAGGGGCAGCACCGTGGGATCGAAGGCCCCCTGCGTCAGCCGGTGCATGCGCGCCGCCGCGCGGACCACGGTCAGCAGCGCTTCGGGGGCGTCCCCGAGATGCCCCGCGGCATTGAGATGCCCCAGAGGAGAGGCGCTGTCGAACCGCGTCAGCGATTCTTCCAGGGCGGACATGCGTTCAAAGGCCCTGCCCACGGCTTCGGAAGCCTGCATTTCGGACACGCCGCAGGTCTTGATGGTGACGAAAGTGCCCATCATGAGCCTCGTCTCGGTCAGAACGGAAGGCGACGACGCACGGGAGACGGCGGGGAAGGGCAGAGCGGTGACGGCGGCAGCCGCCGTCAGACAGCGGAGAAAGAAGCGTCGGGTGAGCATGAAAACCTCGCAGCAGCGACGGCGGATAACGGTTATTCGGCCTTTTTCTGTTCCTTTTCGCAGGATTCGGCAAGAGCGGCCGCGGCGGCCGCACCGTGCAGACGCAGAATATGACGGGGGCAGCCCTTGGCACAGGCCTGACCGCAGGCGTCGCCGTATTCCAGGCAGCGCTTCTGGTCGATCTGAATTCTGTTGTTTTCCATGGAAATGGCCTTGGCCGGACAGGTCTTGACGCACTTTTCGCAGTGGATGCAGCCGACCTTGCAGACGTCCATGACGGCCTTGAGCTTATCCTGCGTGGAACAGGTGATGGCCACGCGGGCGCGCTTGGGAATGAGCTGAAGCACGTTTCGCGGACAGACCTTCGTGCATTTGCCGCAGCCTATGCACATGGATTCGTTGACCACCACGATGTAGTTCTCGACATGCAGCGCATTGGTGATGCACTCCTTGACGCAGTCGCCGAAACCGAGGCAGGAAAAGCCGCACTGATCCGAGCCGTGATGCAGGGCGGCAGCGGCGGCACAGGAGGGAATGCCCTTGTAGTCGAATCGCCGGGTGACCTGACCGGCGTTCTTGTCGCAGCGGCGGTAGGCACAGAGGGGTTCCATTTCCGTGGTCAGCTTGCCGGTCAGCGTACCGATGGCCGAAGCCACCTTGGCGCCGCCCACCACGCAGAGATTGGGAGGAATGGAAGGATCATGGACCACGGCTCCGGCGTAGCCTTCGCAGCCGGCGTAGCCGCAGCCGCCGCAGTTGGCGCCCGGAAGCGCGTCGGTGACTTTCCCTACCAGGGGATCCTCATGGACGGCGAAAACGCGGGAAGCGACGGCAAGCAGAGCGGCGGCGACGAAGCCGAGTCCGGTAAGAGCAAGTATGGAATAGAGAACCATGAGCGACGTCCTTGTGCTGACGATGGAAAGCGATCGAAACGGAAGCGGGTCTTGCCTAGACCATGCCCTTGAAGGCCATGAAGGACAGAGACATGATGCCCGCCATGATGAGCGCGATGGGGGTGCCTGCCAGAGCTCTGGGCACGCGGCAGGTTTCCAGACGTTCGCGCACGCCTGCCATGAGCAGAAGGGCGAGCAGGAAGCCCGCGCCCGTGGCAAAGGCGTAGAGCAGGGAGGACATGAGATCATACTGTTCTCTCTGCACGAGAAGCGTCACGCCGAGGACGCAGCAGTTCGTGGTGATGAGGGGCAGGAAGATGCCGAGCGAGGCGTACAGGGGAGGAACGGCCTTCTTGAGGAACATTTCCACGAACTGCACGAGCGAGGCGATGATGAGAATGAACACCAGCGTCTGGAGATATTCCAGATGGGTGGGAACAAGCAGGTATTTCTGGACGATCCACGTGCACAGCGTGGCCATGACGGTGACGAATATGACCGAGGTGCCCATGCCGAGAGCCACGCCCTTTTCTCTGGAACAGCCGAGATAGGGGCAGTTGCCGAGGTTCTGGGACAGCACGATGTTGTTGACGAATATGGCGGGCATCATGTCTCTGTCCTTCATGGGCTTCAAGGGCATGGTCTAGGCAAGACCC
>JAXVQY010000221.1:0-5984 GCA_037303805.1 bacterium
CCATCAGCAAGATGGCTCCCGCCGCCCGCGCCGCCGTGCCGGACAAGATCAAGATCTATCCTGAAAGCTGGACCAAGACCTATTACAACTGGCTGGACAATATCCGTGACTGGTGCATCAGTCGTCAGATCTGGTGGGGACATCGTATTCCTGCGTGGACCTGCGCCGACTGCGGCGAACTTATCGTAGCCGAGGAGGATCCCACGGTCTGCCCCAAATGCGGCAGCAAGAAGCTGGAACAGGATCCCGACGTGCTCGACACGTGGTTCTCTTCCGCGCTCTGGCCCTTCTCCACCATGGGCTGGCCCGAACATACCGAGACGCTCAAGAAGTACTATCCCACCACCGTGCTCGTCACGGCGTTTGATATTCTGTTCTTCTGGGTGGCCCGCATGATCATGATGGGTCAGCACTTCATGGGAGAGGTTCCTTTCCGTGAAGTGTACATTCATGCCCTTGTGCGCGATGCACAGGGCCGCAAGATGTCCAAGTCCCTCGGCAACGGCATCAACCCTCAGGACATGATCCGCAAGTACGGTGCGGACTCCCTGCGCTTCACGCTGGCCGCCTTTGCCGCCATGGGCCGCGACATCAGAATGTCCGAAGAGCGTATTGAAGGCTACCGTCACTTTGTGAACAAGGTATGGAACGCCTCCCGCTTCGCCCTCATGAATCTGCCCGAGCACGGCGAGCCGAAGGCCGTTGATCTCGGAGCGGTCAAGGGACTGCATCACAAATGGATTCTCAATCGTCTTGAGGAAATCAAGGTGGAAGAGGATGCCGCTCTGGAAAGCTACCGCTTCAACGATGCCGCTCAGTGCGTGTACAAGTTCCTGTGGAATGAGTTCTGCGACTGGTATCTGGAACTCATCAAGGCCGACATGAAGGAAGAGGGAGAGGCCAGGGAAGAGGCTCAGTACGTGCTTTACACCGTACTGCGTGAAATCCTCCTGCTGCTGCATCCCATGATTCCCTTCGTCACGGCGGAAGTGTGGAACTCTCTGCCCGGTCATGAAGGCACGGACATTGCCACCCAGCTTTATCCCGAGGCCCGTCCCCAGTGCGTGAAGAGCCGGGAGTCGGATGATATGGTTTTCCTTCAGGAGGCCATCAGTGCCATCCGTACCATCCGTGCCGAACTCAACATCAAGCCTTCCTACAAGCTGTCCGTCGTGCTGCGTCCGGCGAGCGACGAGCAGGCAGCACTTCTCGAGGCCAACCGCGGTTTCTTCGATCTGGCAAGGCTCGAAAGTCTTACCATCGACAGAAATGCCCATGCCCCCAAGGCTTCCGCCAGCAATGTGGTGCGCGGCTGTGAGGTCATCGTGCTTCTGACGGGTGCCGTGGATTTCCAGGCTGAACTCGCCCGTCTCGATAAGGAAATCGGCAAGGTGGACAAGGATCTCGCGTCCCTTGACGCCAAGCTCTCCAATGAGAACTTCGTCAAGCGGGCTCCGGCCGACCTTGTGGAATCCGAAAAGGCCCGTCATGCCGATCTTGTCGACAAGAAGGCCAAGATGCAGGCGCTTCAGAAGCGCTTCAAGGAAGCCATGGAAGCATAGCCTTCCTGGTCATTCCGCATAAAGGCGTAAAACGAGAGCCCCTGTTCCGATTTTTCGGAGCGGGGGCTTTTATTTTTATCTTGTCTTTAGATTAAATGTTTTTTTGTTGAAATATAGATTTTATTTTTGATGCCAAGGCTGTTGCCGCTGGACTCATAGTTTTATTTCGTCTTGAAATCATGAAATATTCCAGATCATCAAGATAGTGTTTCAGAGAATAGTAACGAATTTTATTGGTATATCCAGGAAGCATTTTTAGCGATAACATATCCATGATGGCGCATCCTGCCCCATGAGCGATATATTTTAAAACGAGATCATATTGATTTACCTTCAATACGGTACGTCCGGTAAGACCTTCCAGTTTTTCTTCTGCCAGAAAGGGAGTATGGATTTCATCTCCGTCATCATTCATATATGTCACAAAAGGAAGAGCGGAGAGCTGCTCTCTGGTGGGAAATTTGTCGATGGTGTAGGAATGTTTTTTAGGGGCAACCAGAATAAAGGGCTCTGCTCCGAGCTGAACGGCAAGAAATTTTTCTGGCTTGCGGGCCATGGCCAGCAAGGCAAAATCTGCTATGCCGTATTCGACACTTTCCAGAGCTTCTTGAGGAGGGCAGGCCTTCATGGCTATCCGCAGCTTCGGGTGCTGTGTCATAAATTCCATGACGAGTTTGGAGAACCTTTCCTGACTCAGTATGGTCATGGAGCCCGCAATTCCGATATTTCCGACGAACTCGCCTTGTGGACAGGTAAGATTTTCTCTGAGACCACCAAGTAAATCAAAAACGGAAACAGCCCATTCCAGAAGCTGGACTCCCTGAGGTGTTATTTCCAGAAGATTGTTTCTCCGGTTGAAGAGCAGGACATTCAGTTCCCGTTCCAGGCATTGCAGAGAGTAGGAAACAGAAGATTGACTTCTGTTCATTTTCAAGGCGGCCCTGGATATGCTTCCGTTTTGTGCGACGTAATAGAATGCCCGGAGCCACTGAAGGAAATCTCCATTAAACTCATCGAGCACGTCGTGTTTCCCCCTGGTGGAAGACATCGTGGACCAAGTGGGAGGTCTTTTAGTCTTAAAATCAGTCATAGCATGTTCCCTGTCCTGTTTCAATCTTGGGTCGGCCGGGAGAGCCGGTCGAAAAAAGGGCGGAACATTTGTCCGCCCGGAAGAAAAGTTTGAGAAGAGAAGGCAGCGGTTACATGAGCAGAGAAGGAAGGAAGAGAGTTATCTGAGGGAAGGCTATGAGAATGGATAGATGGATGAAGTCAGCAATGATGAAGGGCACGGCTCCCCGAAAAACAGAACTCATGGGAACGTCTGCCACGCCTTTGATGACAAAGAGGTTTAACCCTACGGGAGGAGTAATGAGCCCCATTTCCGTGACTCTGACCACAAGGATACCGAACCAGATGGGATCAATGTTCATTTGCTGAACAAGAGGAAAGAAAATCGGTACGGTAAGAAGAACAATGGCCATGGAGTCCATAAAGCAGCCGAGAGCTATCAGAATGAACAGAATACCGATGATGACGACGAGCGTCGGGGCGTTCAGGGCCGATATGGAGTCTGCCATAACGAAAGGTACGCGACTTACTGCAAGAAAGTAGCCGAAGACCATGGCGCCCACCATGATGAGAAAACCTATGCCGGTAGATTTGACGGCAGCATCCATGCATGTGGATACGAATTCCTTTTTGGGCATTTTTGTATAAAGAAAGCCCAGCAGCATGGCGGCAAAGGCACCGATTCCGGCAGCTTCATTCGGCGAAAATATACCTGCGTAGAGTCCACCTATGACAAGGGCGAAAAGAAGAACAACTCCCCAGACTTTGGAAAGCGCACGTATTTTTTCTCCCATGGAGCAGGGGGTTCCGGCCGGACCGAGCGATGGATTTCGCTTTACCAGAAAAGCGATGGTGGCAATGTAAAGCAGCATTTGGAGAATGCCGGGGATGAATCCTGCCATGAACAGCGTTCCGATGGACTGCTGGGTGATGATTCCATAAATCACCATGATGGTGCTGGGAGGAATAAGTATGCCGAGAGTCCCGCCTGCCGCTATGGCTCCAGTAGCAAGTGCATCAGAGTATTTGAATTTTTTCATTTCCGGCAGGGCGACGACACCCATGGTGATGGCCGTTGCTACGCTGGAGCCGCAGATGGCGGCAAAGGCGCCGCACGCACCTACGGTGGCCATGGCAAGTCCGCCTTTCAGGCTCCCCATCATTTTATGGACCGCCCAATACAAATCATTGCTCAGACCGGATTTGAATGCAAAGTTTCCCATGAGAATGAAGAGAGGAACAACACAATAGCTGTACTGTATGAATGTTTCATAAGGAACATTCTGAAGCAGGGCTATGGCAGGGTATATACCGTTGATGGCGGCAAATCCTCCTGCGCCGACGAGAAGCATGGCAAGACCTATGGGCATACGTATGAAAATAAGAAAAATAAGTACACCCATGCCGATATAACCGATTTCTATGGGAGCAAGATTCATAGAACATCCTGTATATTGGAAGAAGTAAGCGATTTCAGAAAAATGCGAGCTTCTATGATCGTCATCAGAGCAAAGCAGATAAAGATAACGACCCCCACAGGCCACCAGGGAATAAAAAGTAAACTTGTCGTGATATCATCCAGATACAGTTCATTGATAAGAAAAACAGCACATATAGTCAGGGCGAGACTCAGAGCAGTACATATGAAAGAGGTGAGGATGACGCATACCCGTTTCAGAAGGGCCGGAAATTTATCAAAAAACAGGTCTACGCCGACATGTCCCTGATGCCAGGCACAGTACACGATGACGACGGGAGACAGCATCCCCATAAGGACTTCTACAAGTTCATAGGATCCTTGGATGGGACTGTGAAAGAAATAACGCAAACAGACGTCGATACTGATAAGGATCATGATAGTGCCGAGAAGGCAGGCGCCGAACCACATGACACCTTTCATGATCTTCTGTAACAGCCGGTTGAACATGGGGCCTCCGGATGGGCTATCATAATGTCGTGTTTCTGTTTTCAGAAAGGCGTTCCGTTTTTATGCGGAACGGAACGCCGTATGATTGAATTACAGCTCGCGTTTACCGGTAAGAACGTCGAGAACCATTTCAGCATCGGCCTTGGAGACCTTCTTGCTGTCAAGAGTATTCTTCATCCATTCGTCCCATGCCAAGTGACCGGCCGTGCTGTCCCAGCGTGCTCGTTCATCAGCCGGAAGCTCGTAAACGGTGACGGCGTTCTTTGCAAGCAGAGGATCGGCAAGCTGCCGTGTTGCAAGAGAGAAATGTTCGGCAAGCCATAAGGAACCGTCCATGCCGCTGTTTTTCAGAAGAGCTTCTTTAGCTTCTTCAGGCAGAGAGTTGAACTTTCTTTTATTGATGGCCACGGTAAAGAGAGAGAAGCCGAACGGAGAATTCGTTGTCACATAGGGAGCAACTTCATAGAGACGCTGTCCTTCTATCGACTCCCAGCTTGCAAGACAACCGTCAATGGTTTTCTTTGATAGAGCATCGTATACTTCGGAGTTACCCATCACCACAGGAACGGCTCCAAGTGCTTCCAGAACGCTGACAAACGGACCTGCCGTAGTACGGATTTTGAGCCCTTTCAGGTCTTCAAGTTTACGGACCGGACGAGAGGTGACAAGATTGTTGGAGTCGGAAGTATAGATGGCGAGTATCCTATTTGCATTGTAGGGTTTCGCCATGGCCGGTACGGCGTCGAAAAGTTTGTTGGCCGTTTTTGTGATGGCAACCGGGTCGGAGAAGGGAAGACTCGGCAGAAATATGGCTTCTGCCAGAGGATTCATGCCTGCATACATTCCCATGGGGATCCAGGCAATGTCTGTGATATTGTTTCTTACGGCAGACCATGACTGCGCGCCTTTGCACAGTGTTTCACCGGCATACAGATCAATTTTGATGGTACCGTTGGAGTCCTGTTCGACCTTTTCAATCCATTTTTTGATACCGTTATTGGTACTGAATGAATTTGCCGGATTTTGCAGAGAGAACTTGAGAGTGACGGATTCGGCGGCAGAGCAAGGATTTGCAGTCAGGCACAGCAGTATTGCAGTTACGGCGGCGAAGTTGGAAAGTACAGACATTGAAACCTCCGAAGACTTTTGCTGGTGACGGGGTCGTCGATGACGACCCCGATAGGACAGAATATGTCTACAGCACGATATCCCAGTTATAGTCAGGATCAACAGGGAAGTTGAAGTGATCCATATAGTATTTATAGGGCTTGATTTTCATGGTAGAGACATCGAGAGGTTCTTTTCTCGTCGTCATGGTTCCATTCAACCCCTTTTCGACGATAATCCAGTGGACGTCGGGATTTCTGGTGGGGAAGTCTTCGCGGTAATGACCGGAACGGGATTCCTTGCGCATGAGAGAGGCGCGG